>CALVCB010000027.1 GCA_944325965.1 uncultured Bacteroidales bacterium | reverse complement strand
CCGGTCCTGAAAGCATAAACAGATACACGTAATGGACAGGGAAGAAGCCGCAGTGATATTCAGGACCTACAGTAAGAGGCTGTTCAACATAGCTTTGCGTATCACTGCGCCTGTCCATTGACTGGCTCAGGAGGACGCGCAGGCTGCAGCCGCTGGATTACTACGGCATGTATATCACAAGTCAAACAATATCCGCGAGCACGGATAGGCCTGTCTCTGTCCTGTGCAATAAATAAAGGTGCAGTCAAAGCTGCACCTTTATTATTACAGGGAAATGGTCTGAAGGTGTCCTTGCCTGATATTCATGCAGGTTTACCTCCTTCGGGAAGTTGCCGGACTTGTAGGTGTCCCCTCCAGTCTTTTCACTCCGGTATGTCTCTGTGAGCACCCCATAGTTCTTGACTTCCATGCCGGAGGACACGAAGATGTGGTCTATCCTGCTGTCAGTGCGGGAGTCCGGATTGAAGCCGTTGGCCGTCCCGTTAGGGGCGTATTTCTTTTCTGCCGTGATGAATGAGTCCTCCAGGATGCCTGCTCCCGTGAATGTATTGTAGATTTCATTCTTCTGGTCTACATTGAAATCCCCGGTCAGGAAGACCGTCTCGTTCTTTCCGCACCATTCCTTTATCCGGCTGACGACGAGCTTTGCCCCTTCAGCCCTGGCCTTTATGCCGATGTGGTCCATGTGCAGGTTGAAGAACCATATCTTTTTCCCCGTTTCCCTATCCTTGAAATGTCCCCATGTGCAGATTCTCGGCAGGGCGGCATCCCAGCCTTTCGAAGGCACGTCAGGTGTCTCGGACAGCCAGAACCAGCCGCTTGATAGGACAGTGAACCGGTCTTTCAGATAGAATATTGGAGAATATTCTCCCTTTGTCTTCCCGTCATCGCGTCCTGCTCCTATGTATCCGTATTCCGGCATGGCTTCAAGCATGTCATTCAGCTGCGCTTCAAGCACTTCCTGGGATCCGAAGATGTCTATCCCTTCAAATTCTATGAGAGAGCATATCCACGGGTATCTGGTGTCCCAGCCGTTCCCTTTGGCGGCATCGCCGCTGTTTTCGTTGCGGATGTTGTATGTCGCTACAGTGAGGTTCTGCGCGTTTGCGTCTGAAAGTGAAAAGGCAAGACATGCGGCTGCCGCACCTGCCAGTAATCCGTTCTTGAATCTGTTCATGATGATTTTGTTATGTGACTGTGCAAAAATAGGCATTATTGGCCATAATCCGTTCTTGTATCCCTTTAATCTTCAAGGGCAGCCTTCGGACCGGTCAGATCATATAGAAGTTCAGTATCTTGACACGGAGTATAAGGTCGTATTTGCTGTGGGCGAGGGTGGCCTGGGCCTTTTCGACTTCAGCTTTGGCGTTGGCATAGTCGTATATGTCGGAACGGCCTGAATCCAGGCTGGCCTTTTCATTCTCGAAATTCAGAAGGGCGGCTTCGAGCGCTTTCCGGGCTGAGTCTAGGGATCCATATGCGGCCATGGCTCCGTAGTATGCCTGCTCAATCTCTTTCTTCAGTGACTTCTGTGCCTCGCTCAGCAGGATTTCCTGTCTTGACACGGAAAGCCGCGAGAGCCTGACATTGTTCCTGACTGTGTTCCTGGAAAATATCGGTATGGATATGGAAAGCCCGATGTATTCATTGCCGTTGCCCTGCAGCTGACTCCAGAAATCAGTGTTCATGCTCCTGTCCGTGAGGTTGCTGTAGACACTGTTCCCGTACCCGGCGGACAGGTATACTGATGGCTGGTAGGCACTTTTGGCGGATTTGAGCGCAAAGCGGCTGCTTTGCAGGGAGGCCTCTGCATACTTTATTGACGGATGAAGCCTGACCGACATCTCGTATATCTGGACGAGCGACGGTATTTCCTCTATGCGCGGTATCTCGCGGTCGTCCATCACGGGAGTGATACCGGTGCTGTCCGGCAGGTTCATCGCCTGTTTCAGATCCAGCAGCGCCAGTGCATACGAATTCTCGTTCTGTGTCAGTGCCGCCCGGTCTGATGCCACCAGGGATTCGGACCGTACCACTTCGCTGCGTGACACCCTGCCGCTCTCGAACTGCCCCCGGGAAAGCTCCAGCTGGCTTGAACTGAGTTCCAGCTGGCTCTTCGCTATGGCGACCATCTCCTTGTCGTACATCACCTGGAGGAACAGTGATGCTATGTTGAGCGATATGTTCTTGCGGGCGAGTTCGAGGTTTCTGGTGGCGGCCTCGAAGTCTATTTTGGCCTTGTCTATCTCGTGCTTTATCCTGAGACCCTGGTATACCGGGATATTGGCTGATAAGCCCAGCGAGCCTGATATCTGGGAGTTGTCTATGTATGAAGCGTCACGGGACGGGCTCCTTCCGAAATAGACGTTCCCTCCGAGGGATGCCGAAATATCCGGCAGACGGGACATCCTGGCCGAATTCAGCGATATTTTCCCGCTTTCGACTTCAATCTTCCCGGTCGCGATATCCGTATTATGCTCCAGGGCGTAGCTGATGCACTCCTCGATTGTCCATTCCTCTTCTGCCGCATTCCCTGAATTGAGAGGGGAAGACGGCTGCTGTGCGAAGACCGGTGAAGCAAGGCACAGGGCCACGATATATGATGCTGTATGGTATGGTTTCATTGCGATATTTTTAGCCGGTATGCTATTCCACCTGAAGGTTCCCTTTTACTTTATCTTCTTTTGTCAGCCCCTCTTGGACTTCGACATACATTCCGTCGGACATGCCTATCTTTATGTCTTTCCTTTCGAAGAGCTGCTCCTTTTTATCCATGCCTTTGAAGACTTCCACATATGAGGTGTCTCCCGCGAATTTCACGCAGCTCTCCTCTATGGTCATCACGCTGTCGCGCTTTTCGGTTATTATCTTTGCGTTGGCGCTGTATCCGGCCCTGACGGAAATGGAGTCAGGTATTTCCAGGTCGGCCTCGATCTCGAACATCACCACATTGTCCACTTCCTCTGATTTCGGGGAAATGTAGGTGAGGACTGCATCGAAGTCCACTCCCTGGAGGGCTCCGATCTTCACTTTCACGGGCATCCCGTCCCTGATTTTCCCGACATCAGACTCGTCTATGTTGCCCTTGAAGAGCATGTTCCCCAGGTCGGCCACAGTGGCGATCGTGGTCCCGTCATTGAAAGTGTTGGCCTGGATTACCGAGTTCCCGACTTCTACAGGGATATCGAGTATTTTGCCGGTTATGGTGGAACGGACCAGGGTGTTGCTCAGATGGTCATATTTTTCAGACACTCCGTCGGTTATGATCTTGAGGGCGTCCTTGGAGTTGTCCACTTCCTCCTTGGCATTGTCCAGTGTGGTCCGGGATGTCTCGAACTCCTCTTCTGAGAGTATCCCTTTCCCGTACAGCTCCTCGTTCCTCTTGTGGTCCCTGAGGGCTTTTTCATAGTTTATCTCGGCCACTTTCAGGCGGCCTTCAGCACTGTTGAGCGAACTCATTTCAGGGACGACCTTGATGGTGGCGATGATGTCCCCGATCTTGATGTCATCACCCGGGTCATAGTGGATCGCGTCGATGATCCCTGAAATCTGGGGCTTTATCTGTACCTCGTTGCTGGGCTCCACCTTGCCTGTGGCGATGATGGAATTCTCTATGGTCCTGGTCTGCGGGGAGAGCAGCTGCCATGTCTGTACTTCCGGGCGGCTTTTCATCCACAGGAAGACCATTGTCCCCAAAAATACAAGGACAAGCAGTGAAATCCAGAAGATTCTGAAGAACTTTTTCATATTGTTTGAATTTTATCAGTTTCACCTCTATTCTTCGCGCAATGCATCCACTGCGCTGATGGTAATCGCCTTGTATGCCGGTAATATCCCTGCCGCCAGGCTTCCTGCCAGGATGAGCGAGAAGGCAAACACGGCTGTCCCGAACGGCAGCTGCAGCGTGTACATCGAAGCCATGCCGGCCATGTATGTATCCTGCAGGATTACAGGGAGAAGGGTCTTGTCCAGCACACCCTGTACCAGTATGGCCATGGTCATCCCTATCACCCCTGCCATCAGAGACAGCACCGTACTCTCTGCGAGCACCTGGCTTATGATCTCTTTCGGCCTGGCTCCAAGCGCCCTGCGTACACCTATCTCCTGCCTGCGCTCACGGACGATGATGAGCATTATGTTGCTGATGCCGATGATTCCGGCGAGGAGTGTCCCTGCCCCGACGAACCATGTCAGGAAGATTATGCCGGAGAACAGCCCCTGTATCTTGTCCAGCAGCTCCTTTGCGTTGAAGGAGCCTATCGCCTTGTCGTCCTCAGGGGACACAAGGTGGTTGTCCGAAAGGATCATCCTGCATCTGTCCTCTATGTCCGAGAGGTCCGCGTTGTCTTTCCCAGTGATGGCTATAGTATTGACATACAAGCTTCCGCTGCTGAAGAGATAGTTGTCGGTCGTGTACGGGATGATGACTGTCCTGTCCGGATCCGTCATGGCGAACATCTGGTTGGTCTTTATATATGTGCCGATTACAGTGAAATATGTGTTCCCCAGCTTGACGCTTTCCCCGGTTACGGGTTTCCCTCCGCCTATCCTTTCTGCCATCGCCTTTGGCACGAGGCAGACTTTGCGCCTTTGCTGGATGTCTATCCGGTTGATCAGACGCCCCTGGTATGCCTCTATCCCGTCTATGGCCTGGAATCCGAGGTCGTATGCGGCAGTGTAGGAGTCGTATGCGGTGCCTCCGTGTATCAGTTTCAGTCCTCTTGTAGGGCCCAGCGCTCCCGCGATCTTCACACCCGGAAGTCCGGCCATCTCTTCGACATCGCTGTAACGGATGTTCCACCATCGCCCGGATTTCATCCCCTTGTATGGTATGGAGGTCTGGCTGGAGTACATGAATACGGTATTGGATGCGTTGTCGGCCATTTCTCCGACGGTGATATCAGAGAGCCCCATGCCGACCCCGAGCAGAAGTATGAGCATGAATGTCCCCCATACCACACCCAGGGCGGTGAATATGCTTCTGCGCTTGTTCCTGCCTATGCTCTGGAATATTTCATTCCACCATTCTATGTCGAAGATATGCATCATACAGTCATTTTACAGGCTGTCCCTGAGGGCGTCTATTGTCTTGACCCTGGCCGCGCGCCTGGCTGGTATATATCCGGCGATTACTCCTGCAGCCATCAGCACCGCCGTGGCGCTGACCACTATCGATATGTCCAGTGTAGGGTCCTTGAAAAAAGAAATGCTGCTGAATATGTCACCTGGATCGGCATTACCCGCTGAGGCCACAAGGTAGCTGTTCACTCCTTCCATGACTCCCACTCCTGCACACATGCCTATATATCCGAACAGCGCGGTGATCACCACGGCTTCGGCTATGATCATCCCCACCACAGACCTCGGTGATGCTCCCAGGGCTTTCCTGATCCCTATCTCGAATGTCCTTTCACGCACTGTCACGAGCATTATGTTGGCCACTCCTACAATCCCGGCCATAAGGGTGCCTATCCCGATCATCCAGATGAAGATGGTCAGCGCCCGGAACACTGTCATGACAGACTTGTAGTTTTCCATGTTGTTCCATATGTAGAATACGGACATGTCATCCGGCGAGAAGCCGTATTTCTTGCTCATCCGTGTGCGCAGCGCCTGTTCGAAGACCGGGACGTCCTTCTCTGTCACGCTGTCCTGGAAAACGAATGTGGCGCGTGAAAGCTTCTCGTCCCCCTTGGAGTATATCAGCTGCCCGGTGGAGAGGGGAATGAGTATGTTGGGCCATGTGGAGTACTGCTCGGTCTTGAGCACCCCGACTATCTTGAAGGGGATGTCCCCGGCCATGAGCGTCTTGCCGACCGGATTCTCTCCTTTGAAAAGTACCTTGACAATGTTCTCGTCCACTACC
Organism: uncultured Bacteroidales bacterium; assembly: GCA_944325965.1. Taxonomy (GTDB): domain Bacteria; phylum Bacteroidota; class Bacteroidia; order Bacteroidales; family UBA932; genus Cryptobacteroides. The sequence continues at coordinate 23,499 of CALVCB010000027.1, read as the reverse complement.
GCGGTCTTGCGGCGCAGCTTCATGTCTATACTGTTTATGTATCTGCCGTAAAGGATCTCCTCCCCGAGCATCGGCCCTATTTCCGGTGTGACTCCGCGCATGCCGGAAGTGATGGTCATGTTTTCATACCGTACCGTTGCGCTGTTGTACCAGTCCAGGGCGCTGATGTCCTTTACATAGTCGCCGAATTCAGACATGATGATATCCAGGTCCTCGTTTCTCATGAACACCTCGCGGTAGCGGTTGAACCCTCCGTATCCTACAGTCGTGTAGCCCCCGAAGATGGAGCCGCTGTTGATCATCTGCGAGCCGAAATTGGACATGAGGCCGTTCTTGAGCCCGTTGCCTGCCCCGAGCAGTACCACGAGCATGAAAATCCCCCACGCCACGGAGAAGCCCGTGAGGGAGGTACGCAGCTTGTTCTGCCTGAGGGATTCGAATATTTCGCTTAGGAGTTCTCTCATTTCTGAGTCCTTGTCTATATGTAAGTTCTTTTATGTCAGTTTTTTATAGGGTATGTCCTTCCGGTGGGCGGTACGGGCTTCTTTATCAGGGTCATTTCAGCATCGAATGTACGGCTGCCGGGTTGTTTATCTCTTCTCCTTCTATTATTCCGTCTTTGATATGCACAGTCCTGTCCGTCTGGTCTGCCACACCTTTTTCATGTGTGACGCAGATGATTGTCATCCCCATCTCCTTGTTGACTTTCCTCAGCAGGTCCATGACTTCCTGGGAGGTCTTGCTGTCAAGGGCTCCGGTGGGTTCGTCGGCAAGTATGAGTTTCGGATTGGTGATCAGGGCCCTTGCTATCGCCACCCTCTGCTTCTGCCCTCCGGACATCTCGTTGGGCCTGTGGTCGGCCCAGTCTTTCAGGCCGAGGCTGTCCAGGAAGTCGAGGGCCATCTCGTTCCTCTTGCGCCTGCGGTATCCCTTGTAGTACAATGGCAGAGCTACGTTCTCCAGTGCCGTCTTGTAGCTTATGAGGTTGAATGACTGGAAGATGAATCCTATCATTTCGTTTCTGAGTGCCGCAGCCTGTGTCTCGTCCTGACTCTTTATAAGCCTTCCGGCGAGATAGTAGGATCCCTCGTCATAGGTGTCCAGGATACCCAGAATGTTCAGCAGGGTGGACTTGCCGGAGCCTGAGGCACCCATTATTGAAAGGAATTCCCCGTCTTTTACAGACAGGCTTATTCCTTTGAGCACATGGAGAGGTGTCCCGTTGTTGTACGTCTTGTGAAGATTTTCAATTTCTACCATAATCAAGGTAGTGTATTAGGTAATTAGTATTCTAATTTTCAAGGCAAAGTTATATCTTTTTCCAGAAAAACAAATAAAGATAACAAAAAATAAAATGATTATCTACAAGACTGTCCTCCAATGTGCTTTTCGCCGCAAGCGGGACTCTTCAGAGTACCGGAGTGCATTTTACGGATTCTTCAATCAGCCCCGCCAGGCATGGCCTTATGGATGTTCTTGCGGATAATCATCAGAAATCCGTTTGAAATTTAATCGAAATAAAATTTGCAGAATAAAAAATGTTTCCTACCTTTGCAATCCCGAAACAAAACGGGAAGTTCTTTCAAACATTTTTGAAGTTTATTTTTGGATAGAACAAGGAAGGCAAGTGAGGAGGAAGGGAGTTTACTCCGGTAAATGACTGACCGACGATACGCCGCCTGACGCAGTTATCTCCAAAAAGAAACGAAAAAAGGGAGCATAGCTCAGTTGGTTCAGAGCGTCTGCCTTACAAGCAGAGGGTCGGGGGTTCGACTCCCTCTGCTCCCACCACCCGAAAGGGCATATTCAAAAGCAGTTACAGAAATGTGACTGCTTTTTTGCTGTATCTTACTGCCGTATTTGGAGATCCGCGGCCGGGAAAACAGAATCTTATTATCAGACAAAAATATTCCGGTCCGAAAGGTCTGTATGCAGGGAAATTTTCGTAAATTCGCCACCAATGGGCAACATGGCAGCGGCCAGGCTGTACAGGCTTGTTGTGCATTTGCTTTATAATCTGTGTTTTACCTATTATATCATTGACTTATGAAATCGTTTCCGTTTAAAGTAGCAGCCGTTTCAATATTCATGGTCCATGCCGCCGCAGCTGTACAGGGGCAGGAGCCGTTTTTCCCCTCAAAGGCCGGGATTGTCCTCCAGTATGAGGACAGGGATGCCTCAGGGAAACTGCTTTCGTCCACGACAGACTCTCTGTCAACATTCTCCGGAGATTTCACAAAAGGCTATGCCACAATGGTTTCGACAGAATCAAACCAGGATGGCAAGACCACAGCACATACCGGGATACAGTTCAGGTTCGTCGACGGGGAGGTCATAACCGACATCACGGCCACTATGGAGGAATCGTTGAAGGAAATGGTGGCGCAGTCCCTGGCCGCCAGCGGTGCGTCCGAGGAGGACATGAAGGAGATGGGGGCGGTACTTGACCAGACTACCGTTTCCGGCGAGTGCCGCGGGATCCCTGCTGACATTTCCGAAGGGATGGAGCTGCCGGAGTATTCCGCCGAAGTCAAACTGATGTTCGTCAAAGTGAAGGTGAGCAGCAAGGACAGGAAGGTCTCCGGCCGCGAGACCGTCACTGTTCCGGCGGGGACTTTCGACTGCTTTGTCGTCGAGGAGCAGATGACTGTCAAGTCAATGTTCATGAGCGAGAAAAGCTCTATGAAAACCTGGTATGCACGCGGTATAGGTGTCGTAAAAGAAGAAACGTGGGACAAGAAGAAGCTTGTCTGCGTCAGCGAACTTACCGCGATCAGGGGCGGGGAATGACGGCGGACCCTGCATGAGATGAGGAGCCTAAAACAGGCTGGTCCTTTTTCTGTACTCCTTTGGTGACATGTCCGTGACCCTTTTGAAATACTTCCCGAAGACAGACTGGGACGGGAAGTTCAATTCGTTGCTGATCTGCTGAATGTCCATATTTGTCGAGCTGAGCAGGGACTTGGCTTCTGTGACTACATATTCCCCGATGTACTCAAGGGCTGTATGCCCCGTCATATACCCGGGAAGGGAGCGTCGGGATAGGAGGAGCGGCCACAGCACTCTACAGGCTCGACCGGACTGACTCCCTGATGCAGTCCTCTGACATATCCCTGACAGGCAATATGTCAATAAAAGGGTTCTATTCCCTGTCCGTCAAAGGAAACAACAATTTCAAGGGCGACAGGAGCAACCTCACCTACAAACTCGCCTTCATGCACAAGAACCTGAATCTGTGGGGAGTCTCCTATGAAGGCTGCTCCACAAACCCTGTGTCAGGATATACGAGACAGCAGCTCCGTCTGGATACGGACTGCAGTATGACACCCGGGACCTGATAGTGAACCCGTCCAGGGGCATATATTTCATGGCAAGGGAGGTGATATATCCAAAGGCCATGAGCACACATGACAGGACAGTATGGAGCACTACCATAATCTTAGATGCATTTGTCCCGGCATGGAAAGGCAGTGTACTTGCCTTTGACCTTTACGGTCAGTTGAACAGCAGAAGCGCCCCCTGGACACTCAGGGAGGAGCCGGGACCGTTTTCCCTTCCTTCGCGGAGTTCGAGCCGGGAAGGATACTCCCGAACTACGGGATAGGTCTCCGTTTCGAGTTCAAGCACAGGATGAATATCAGGATAGACTACGGCTTCGGGAAGGGGACATCAGGGCTTGTTGTGCAGTTTGCAGAAGCGTTCTGATTGCAGATGGATTCCACTTCGCCGCTGCCGAGACAATCTTCTATGCGGAAGTCGCCGCTGCGGCTGCGCACGAGGGAACTGAGGTGGGCGCCGCTGCCGAGGGCTTCGCCGAGGTCCCTTGCGAAAGCACGGATATATGTGCCTTTGCTGCATTCTATGCGTATTTCAGCCAGAGGAAGATGCAGGGCGGAAGTGTCGGCGACGTTAATCCTGAGATTCCTGACGGACAGTTCCCCTGTATTGCCCGTTGATGCATATTCTGGAGTCCGGCCTTCCGGATAGAAATGAAGAAGCTCTATGCCTGAAATCCTGATTCTCGCAGCCCGGATAACAGTTTCGGCTGCCATGTCGAATATTTTGCCCGTGCCCGTGGAGCCGTCCATGGCATCTCTCCCGGCCGGCGGGACAGATGCGTCTGCATCCTGCATCTGCTTTTTGTATAGCTTCCTCGCAATCTCATATGCCCGGACCCCTTCTATGGATTTTGCGGAGAAAAGGGGCGCTATCTGTTCCTGCTCTCCGAGGAATCCTTTCAGAGCCTTCCGTATTCCGTCCTCGGTGATATGCCCGTGAGGATAGTGCATGTCTATGTCCTTTTCCAGGTCGTAGGACGGTGTGGTGGCACCGAAGGATATGCCGGCTATGTATTCTTTGTCGTGGCTCTGCAGCGTCTCCGCGAGTTTAGTGGCATTGCCTATGCAGACCAGCAGGACTCCTGTCGCCAGGGGGTCGAGAGTGCCTGCATGTCCGACTTTCAGGTTTTTCTTGTGGAAATGCCTTGTCGCCGCGAACTTCAGTTTTCTTATCACATCAGCTGAAGTCCACCGGTAAGGCTTGTCTACAGGTATGATGATGCCTCCCGGACAGTCTTCTATGCTTTCCGGAAGTTCCATTCCTTTTTTCAGTATGAGAGGATTCATATTCTGTAAGGGGGACTGGATATGTCCTGAATGACAATATGTTATCTTACCGGAATCTTCTCTATCCTTCTCTGGTGCCTGCCGCCTTCGAATTCTGCTTCGAGCCAGGCATCGGTGATTCTGCAGACCTGGTCAAACGGTATGAAGCGCGCCGGCATAACCAGCACATTGGCATTGTTGTGCTGTTTCACCAGCTTTCCTATTTCCTCATTCCAGGCCAGTCCTGCCCTGATGCCCTGGTGCTTGTTCAATGTGATGGCCATGCCGTTTCCTGTCCCGCACATGGCGATTCCATTTTCCACTTCGCCTTTTTCCACTGCATCCGCCAACGGGTGCGCTACATCAGGATAATCCATGCTTTCGGCGGAATGGGAGCCGAAGTCTTTTACTTTATAATTTTTCGCCTCAAGGTATGCTATGAGTTTCTGCTTGTAGTCATAGCCTGCATGGTCGCTGCAAATTCCAATCATTGTTTTTCTTTTTTCTGAAAATCCGTTACCTTTTCCAGGCATTTTGCCGTGCCAAATGTACTATTATTTTTGTTTAAAGCCGTTACAATGTATTTATTTTTTTTCTACATTGCGCCTTCCGACGGTTTTCCCCGTTTCTTGAACCGTTCTTTGTTATCATTATATGAAACCTGTACTAACTATTCTGACACTTCTCGCCGCAGCTGTACTTGCAGGCTGCAGCGAGGAAACGAAGGTGGAGATTGCCGATGTGATCATTGTATCGCAGGACAGGATCGCTTTCGCTGAGAATGGTGGAAAGGCGACGGTTTCCGTTGCCTGCCCGTCAGAATGGACGGCGGACTGCACCGCTGACTGGATTACCCTTGCCGCGGACGGGAACTCTCTCGTCATTTCGGCCGAGGCCAATGCTACCGGTCAGGGCAGAACTGCCTCCATTGCTTTACAGACAGGTGCGGACCAGAAGGAGATACAGATCTCGCAGGCATGGTCCGAAGCCCTGTTTCAGCTTTATGTCAATGCCCCTGGGGCGATTGATGTCATTTCCGGTGGAGAAGACTTCACTTTTTCCGTTTCAGCCAATTGCGACTGGTCTGTCAGCCTTTCGGACGGGGCAGACGCATGGATATCCTGCAGTGCGGATACGCAGTCCGGGATTGTCAATGTGTCGGTAGCCGCGAATGACGGTGAGGCCAGAAGCGGGGAGATAACGGTTTCCCCTGTTGATGCACAGGGAAGCGGCGTTTCTGCCACACTGACTTTTTCCCAGATTTCGAAAGCGGAGGATCCTTATTACAGGATGCTTGGCAGTTTCGATCTGTATGCGGAAAGATGGTACAGCTATGACGGCAACGGAGGCGGAGGTTATCTGCCGTCCGAAACCATAGGTACGGCTGCCCACTGTACTATCGAGGAAGTCGAATATCCGGAGACTTTCCTCATCAGGGATCTTTTTATGGACGGGACCGAGATTGAGGCCACTTACGATACCGGTACTCAGCAGATGACAATAGATCTCGGCATCCGCTGTCTGTTACGGGAGACGGCGGATGGAACCACGTGGGCATATTTCCCTGTTGCCATAGATCTTGTGTCCAGCGGATTTACCTCAAAGAAGGTGACCGGTGAACTGGGGGAGGGCGTTGATGAAACCGGGGAGAGCCGTCCGGCAATCCTCTTAAAGGGCTTTGATGCTCCGGATACCGCTTTCGGGCTTATTGCTTCCAACGGCGCCTCTTATTCTTCTATTGCCGGTATATATTATGCCGATGGTGAAATGTATCTTGTAAAGACAGGAGATGCTACGGTAACAGATTAAAAACCATGAAATTATGAAAAAATTATCAATAATCGTCCCGTCTGCTGTCCTTGTCATCCTGTCCGCATGTGTCAAAGAAACCATATATTATGAGAATCCGGTTCTTGAAGAAGGGGATGGAACCGTGACCGAGGCTGAAGCCGAACTGGCTCTGGATTCCCGTAACACATGGTTCTCTACCGAGGACGGCCTGACGGCTGCCATAGCGTTCAAGAGTCTCGGAGGGGAGGTCATCGTAGATGTAAATACAAATGTTGATTGGGACTATTCCATCGGGGAAGACAGTTTCATAACTGCCGAGAAAGACAGCGAGGCGGATCGTCTTGTTCTTTCCTGCGGGGCCAACCCCGAAGAAAAGGAGCTGACATCTTCAGTTACAGTGACCGCCGGAGACAAGACCGCAGTGATAACGGCTACCCAGAATGCCTACGGCACTATGGAAATTACAGCCGAAAGCAACAATTTCGAGCTTCCTGCAGTAGGAGAGCTCAGCGCATCGTTTACAGTCCAGACGACTGATCCGGACTGGACATTCGAAACCACAGCCTGCGAGTGGCTGCTCGTTGAGCAGGAAGGCAATACGATAACCCTCACGGCGGATCCCAATGCGGAATTTATCGACCGTGAAACTGAATTCACTATTATTGCCGGAGCAGGGGAGGGGAATCCGGTAACTGAAAAAATTTCTGTACTTCAGGACCGTGCCGCCAATATCTCGGCGGACACCAGGACCGTTCCGTTCGCTCCCGTAGCTGATGCCGATTTCAAGAGGGAGCTTACAGTAGACGCCAATTTCGACTGGACCTACGAAACCGATGATTCAGGGGACGGCTGGCTTGCCATAGAAAAAACTGCAACAGGACTAGTGCTGACTCCGTCCGCCAATGACGGGGAGACATCCCGTACTGTCATCATTACACTGAAGACAGGGGACGGGAAGGCCAACGTGTCCGAATTTGAAGTGACCGTGTCCCAGTCCGGAATGGATTACAGCGCCTATATCGTGGGCCTGAATGTGGTCTCGGAGGATCTCAAGTCAATGCTTTTCTTTGACGAAGGATTCAAAGGCACTATAGATTGGGGAGACGGCACCATAGAAGAAGTGGAGACCGATACCTATCCGGAGCACACCTATACGGATCCGGGCAGCTATATCGTTTCAGCCAAAGGTTCTGCCGTGTCCATGAATTCCGATTATGGCAATTATTACAACCAGAAAGACCAGTATGTGGATATTTACAACTGGGGTGATCTCGGACTGGAATCTATGGTGGAGGCATTCCGTCAGATGGAGAACATAAAATCCCTGCCTCCGGATGAGTCGGGTGCATTCGAGAACGTTACCACATTCGAGTATGCATTTGCCGATATGGGTATCACGGAAATCCCGGAAGGGCTCTTCACCCATGCCGTCAATGCTGTTGACATGTCCTATACATTCTATTCGGATGAAATCACCTCAGTACCTGCGGACCTTCTCAAAAACTGCAGCAAGCTCCAGACTGTATATAGTATGTTCTCCGCTACAGACATTACTTCCGTTGACGGAGATTTCCTTTCTTCCAATACGGAACTGACGGATATTGGAGCACTGTTTTCCATGACACAGATTACATCGGTGCCGGCAGGCCTTTTTGATAATAATACAAAGGTGACCAGCTGTAATGCACTGTTTTCTAACTGCAACAATCTCGTCTCTGTCCCTGCAGGCATATTCGACAATATGACGGAGTGCGAGAATTTCAGGATGGTGTTCAGCAATACCGCCTTGTCTGAAATACCGGCAGGCCTGTTCGCGAACAACAAGAAGTGCACGACCTTTGCCAATGCATTCCAGAATACGAAGATCTCCTCCATCCCTGAAGACCTGTTCGAGGGGTGCGACAAGGTCGAGACTTTCATGTCATGCTTTGTAGGCTGCAGCGAGCTAAGAAGTATTCCTGCCGGCCTGTTCACCAAATCAGGCGCTTTTGGCCTCGGGACAGAGGAACGGGACGGCTTCAACATGGTGTTCCAGAGGTGTACCTCTCTTGAGAGTATCCCTGCCGGCCTGTTTGACGGGTTCGTCAATGTCCAGAGGTTCAACAGCATATTCAACGGATGTACATCGCTTAAGGAAATCCCGTCCGGGCTTTTTGCCACCAATGCTTCGGTCACCCAGATGACAAGCGCGTTTGCCGGGTGCACTTCATTGACTGAGATTCCTGACGAGTTCTTCAAGGGGATGGCCAATATGACATCTTTCTCCGGCATGTTCAACGGATGTACGTCAATAGAAAGGGTGGGGTCGAACATAATTTCCGGCTGTACCAAGTGTACAACGGTCGCCACCATGTTCAAAGGCTGCACGGCACTTTCTTCCGTAGCAGACGATGCATTTGCCGGGGCGCCTGCTGTGACAAACATCTCGGAAATATTCTCCGGCTGCACTTCTCTGCAGACTGTACCTGCCGGTCTTTTCTCCGGATTCACTTCGCTCTCCAACGCGGCAAAGGCATTCTTTGAATCCGGCGTGACATCGCTCCCGGCAGGGCTGTTTGACAAGAACGTAAGTGTCACGGATTACGGCAGTACGTTCGAGGGGTGTGTTTCGCTCACGACTGTAGGGGATATTTTCGGAGAGAACATCGCCTCCAAGACTGAATGTGACAAGCTGTTCTCCGGCTGCACTTCTCTGCAGTCCATTCCTTCCGGACTTTTCGACGGCCTGTATGGGGTCAGCACATTCGTGGATGCCTTCAACGGATGTACCTCGCTCACTTCCATTCCTTCCGGGCTGTTCAAGGACCAGACTTCGGCAAGTACTGTAACTTTCCAGAGGTGCTTCAGCGGCTGTACTGCACTTACGTCCGTGCCTTCCACCCTGTTCGGCACATCGGAAAGGACCAATATATCATCCTGCGCTAACATGTTCGAGAAATGCACCGCCATATCTTCCATCGCCTCCGATGCGTTCGGAGCCATGACCAGATCCAACGGTACGACCATGTCGAGTATTTTCTCCGGATGCACATCGCTTACTTCCGTACCGTCCGGACTCTTCAAGAATGTAACCGGTACTTTCTCCAATGTGTTCCAGAACTGTACCGGAATCACAAGCGTCGGGTCGGAAGTGTTCAACGGACGAAGGCCGACGGGCCTTATGAATCTGTTCAACGGGTGCTCATCCATTACCACAGTCCCTGAGGACCTGTTCTGCGAGGTTGAAGGGGTCACATCGGTATCGGGCATATTCCAGAACTGCACTTCACTTGTTTCGGTCCCTGCAGGCCTGTTCAGGGGAATGAGCGCAGTGACAACCATAGGAAGCCTGTTCAGCGGCTGTACTTCACTTGCCTCTGTCCCGGCAGATTTATTCAAGGGAATGACTGCCATAAAGACTATGTCAAGTGTATTCAAGGACTGTACTGCCCTGACGGCTGTCCCTGAGGATATTTTTGCAGAGGTTACGGCTGTGATAACTGTGAACAGCATGTTCAGCGGTTGCACGAATCTGAAATCATGCCCGGTGGACTTCTTTGACAATATGAAGCAGATAACGAATGTCGGGAACCTGTTCAACGGCTGCAGCTCCCTTACCGGAGAGTCTCCGTACACTACAGTAAACGGGGTAAAGTACCATTTGTATGAAAGGACAGGAGAAAACGAGGCGGCTTCAGGCCTGAAGGCCCTGGGTACGGCGACCTCGAACAGGAAAGGCTGCTTCGCAGGCTGCACCGGCCTGTCCGACTATGATTCGATACCTGCAGAATGGAAATGATGGAGGGCAGAGAAATGAACATGAAAAAGAATCTGTACACGATACTGGCTGCGGCTGCTGTATTTGCAGGCTGCACAGAGACTACTGGGGTAGACCCGGAAGAATACGTTTATCCTTTGTTTTTCGACCTCTCGGGAGAAAAGGTCGTATTTGACATAGACGGCGGCATGGCGGCATTGGCCGTGGCTACCAATGCCGAAACATTGGACTATACTGCTTCCGGCGACTGGTTTACAGTGGAGAATGACGGGAACGGTTTCCTGAAGATCTCTGCTCCCGCCAACTACTCTCCGGAAACGAGAACAGGGACTGTTGAGCTGACGGCCGTCCTCGGGGAAGAGACGATGGCGGCGACCGTGTCTGTGACACAGAGATCGGATAACAGCGTAAACCTCAGTGCCGCCGGAACGTCGAACTGCTATCTCGTCAGGACAGGCACCTCCTACACTTTTGACGCCACGGTAAAGGGTAACGGAGGCTCTGATGGCAGAAGCCATTATATCGAGACCTGCGGGGTTGACATTACCGGTATCTCCTATGCTGACCTTCTGTGGGAGGCAAGGACTGACGGGGACAAGACGATGTCCAGGGAGATCATTGACGGTGTCCCCGTCTATAATGACGGATATGTCTCTTTCACAACAGGCAGGATGGAGGGCAATGCCCTTATCGCCGTGAAGGATTATGATGGCAAGGTGCTCTGGAGCTGGCATATATGGGTGTGCGATGACGAGATTACGGTCCATGACCATATCAATCCTCGGGACGAAGTTTCCGGACAGATAATGGACCGCAACCTCGGTGCGCTCAACAACACTCCGATGGACGTGAACAACAAGGGCATGTTCTACCAGTGGGGCAGGAAAGACCCGTTCATGCCGTCGAGCTCCCCATACCATGACGATGCCGACAGCGGGAATGTACCTGAGTACAACAGGGCCAGCCTTGAAGTCGGTGACGGGACTGGAGAGTGGCTCATCTCCGAGGACTACCGTGCCCAGCTGCTTTCCGAGCCTCCGGCCAATATTCCTTATTCGGTGCAGAATCCGATGATGTTCCTCCGTCCTTACGGAGGGACCGGCGGATACCACTGGTATGTGGCCAGCATGTCGGACGAGGCGCTCGTGTCTTCTCTGTGGTCAGCAGAAGAAAAGACGATTTTCGACCCTTGCCCGCAGGGGTACAGGGTGCCTGGACATAATTTCTACGGTATCGCGTCCGAGCTGGATGTCAACTCATATACTACCGGCGGCAGCGGGGACACTGACGAGAACGGGGAACTGTATCCGTGGGAGGCGGCCAAGGATTGCGGAAGGATATGGCGGAAGACAGGGGATTACTATCCTATGGCAGGGAATCTCTATCCTGTCGGTGAATCCACACATAACTATTGCAGCGGTATGGGATACTACTGGGTGGCCCATGAGATGGAAAACGGATCTAATGCCCGGTCGTTCAGCTTCCGTTTCAATGAGAACATAGCCACTTATTATGCCAGCGGAGAGGATTTCTGCTACCAGATACGCTGCGTAAAAGAATAGGACGCAAATATCGGGGGCCGGTCCGGAGATTCCGGCCCCTTTCATTCTGAATAAATTTAAACAAACATTCATAGAACGAAATGAAAAAAATCTCAATAGCAGTGTTCTTGTCCGCCCTGTGTGTCCTGATTGCCGGTTGTGATGAAAAGGATCTGCGCCCGGACGGCGGACTGCAGGATGATGCGGGCCCGGTCATTGTGAACGAATCCCCGTTTGCCGTACCGGGAGAAATCATCCTTAAACTGAAAACCGGGGCGGCGCCGGTTACCAGGTCCGGCCTTTCCGGGGACAGGAGCGGTATAGACCAGATAGACAATGTCCTTGGAACGATAGGGACAGTAAGGTTCGAACGTCTTTTCCCCGAGTGCGGCCGTTTCGAGGCCCGGACCCGGGCCGAAGGGCTTGACCGCTGGTATATGGCGGAATATGATCCGGCCGTGCCGGTTTCCCAGGTAGCCGAGCTGTTGTCTTTGTGCCGGGATGTGGAAGTCATAGAGTATTCCATTCATCCGTCCTTGTGCGGATATTCCAGGAGTTCCGGGATGACGGACGATATCCGTATGTCATCGGCCGGTACCGTGCCGTCCGGCCGTACAGTACCTTTCCCTTTCAATGAAGACAGCAGGGCGCAGGTGCTCCAGTGGCATTACAACAACACTGGTGCAGTCGGCCCGCTGTCGACCCTTGTAGGGGCAGACGCCGATGTCTATGCCGCCTGGCAGCTGTGTACGGGAAATCCGGATGTGGTAGTGGCGGTGATAGATGAAGGGGTTAAATATGACCATGAGGATCTGGCTGCGAATATGTGGATAAATCAGGACGAGATTCCGGATAACGGGATTGATGATGACGGGAACGGGTATACGGATGACATCTACGGATACAACTTCATAGAGGATTCCGGCAATATTACCTTTTCTGCAGAACAAATGCACGGCACCCATGTCGCCGGCACTATTGCGGCGGTGAACAATAACGGTATAGGAGTCAACGGTATAGCAGGAGGCTCCGGTAATAATGACGGGGTGAAGATCATGTCCCTGCAGTGCCTGTCGGATTCGGAATCGTCTTCCGGCTCAGGGCTCGGCGGGACGGTAAGGGCCATGAAGTATGCAGCGGACAACGGTGCAGTCATCTGCCAGAACAGCTGGGGCTACACCGCCGGCGCAATCGAGGAGCTCGAGTGGAAGCGCGGCAGCTATTCGGCCCTTGCAGAAGCTATGAGATATTTCATAAAGTATGCAGGTATGGATGAAAACGGGAATCAGGAAGGTCCGATGGCAGGAGGGATAATAATTTTTTCCGCTGGGAATGACGGATCTGACGAACCGGCTTATCCTGCAGCCGATCCGGCTGTGGTCAGTGTAGCCTCTTTCTCATATCTCGGAACGCCTGCATCATATACGAATTACGGCACATGGGTGTCTATGGCGGCTCCCGGCGGGGATCTGACACTCAATACGGTCTATGGCGGGGTCTACAGCACCAGTGTCGCCGAAGATGGCTCTTCCGGGTATGAGACACTCCAGGGGACATCCATGGCATGCCCTCATGTGTCCGGAGCGTGCGCCCTTGCAGTCAGTTACTATTACGGGCAGGAGAAACGCAAGGGGCTTACAGGCGAGGCTCTCCGTCAGGCACTCCTGAGCAGCACGAGGCAGGCTGACAGCTGGTATCCGTCCGGGTACAGAGGCAAAATGGGAGCCGGTATCCTCGATACTTACAGCCTTCTTCTGACAGTTACAGGGATGGCGGACATCCCGGCGCAATATCTTGCTCCGGGAGAAACGGTCACCCTCGATCTGGGAGATTATTTCCCGTCCGTTCAGGTGCTTGTCTACAGCATATCCTCTGCGGATACAGTCAGCGTATCCCTCGAAAACGGGGTGATGTCCATAACCGGCATCAGAAAGGGCTCCGCAGTAATAACGGTCACGGACGGCACTGCAATCCGCAGGACAATAGATGTCACAGTTGAATAGATGGAAATGAAAAAAATTATATTGAAATCATTTGTTACGGCGGCCGCCGTCCTGGCTGTATTTACCGGATGTACAGGGGACGGGCCGGATGAACAGGGCACTATGGCTCTCGGCAGACCGGAGGTGTCAGTCCGCGGACTGTCCTCTACCGGGTTCATGCTTGTATGGGATGCTGTGGAAAATGCCGGTTCTTATACGTATGAATTCAACGGAGGGGAGCCTGTCTCTACGGGAGACCGCACCGTTTCCTTTTCCGGACTGGACAACCATACAGAGTATGTGGTGGCCCTGAAAGCAGAACCGGAGGAGGAAAGCCCCTACAACGCGTCGGACTATACATACGTGCATGTATTTACTGATGATGTCCTCCCTCTTGAAACTCCCCGTATCGTCCTTGGATGTGCATACGCTTCCAATACCATTATAAGCTGGTCTGTGGTAAGCGGGGCCTCCGGGTATGAATATACTATAGACGGAAGGACAGAAGAAACCGGTGAGACCCAGGCAATTATATCGGGTCTCGAACCGGGGAGGGAATATACGTTTTCCGTGAAGGCCGTATCGGAGGATATACAGAACAGCAAGGATTCGGCACCGGCCTCCATTACTTTCACTACGGAGACCGGTGATATACCCCAGTATCTGATAGTGCCTACTTCGGTAGTGGCGGATGCCGTTTCGTTTGATGTCTATGCCAAAGCCGGCGACCTGTATTATTATGATGTCGTTCCGGGGTATCTCATGTCGAGATACAGCAGCGTGGAACTTATGGAGACGTACCGCTCCGCCATCCTTCAGTATGCCGAGGAGCAAGGCATCAGCCTTTCTCTGGCGCTGGGGGCGGTGCTTTCGTCCGGGACAGGTTCCTTTACCGTTACAGGACTTGTTTCCGAGATGACATACGCGATTATCGCATTCGGGATGGACACGAAGGGGAACCTTACATCGTCCCTCTACACGAGTGAAGTCAAGACCACGGCAACAGGAGAGTCCGACGGTCCCGATTTCGGTGGCAGCGACTGGTTCAGCCAGCGGTTCTATATAGACAATGCCATATCGTCTTTGGGAGGGGAGGACTGGACTTCCTCCACGGTGACTGAATGGTCTGGCTACGGAGTGGAAGATATGAGGTACAGGGTACTTGCTACGGCAGATTTCAATACCCTGTTTTCGGATCCTCCGGATCAGGATCTTCTGAAAACATTCCTCAAAGACGAGAATTATGCCTATGTGGCCACCCCGGCGCATCTGGCTACAATCAATACCATGGGCAGCATTACGGTAGTTACATCCGGACTTCTCCCCGGTACATCCTATACACTGTCATCGCTTGCCGTATCGGGAGGGGAGGAAGTGCTGTGTGTAAATTCGGTAACCACCAAGACTGACCCTACGGCCAAGACATGGTTCGCCGTATCGGCTGTCACTGATGAGCAGTACGGCGATCCGTGGAGCACTGCAGTGGCTGTGATGCGCGGTGTAGAGGTAACCTCCGTGAAGTATATGATGGTTGAGACCTCGGCGCTTGAAGGCGTGCTTGAGGATTCTTACCAGGCCTTGCTGGAAGAACATGGGCATGAAGCAGATGCGGAGAATATTGCAGCGGTCAATGGCGGCGGGCTTGGCATCCGCTTCGTAAATCTTTCTCCACAGACGGAGTATACATTCATCGCCATGGCGGACAATCCTTCCGGTGACCGTCTTGTGAGGACTGCACAGGTGATTACGGATGAAGCTCCGGACGGGGTATCCGGTTCTGCCGCTTCCGTGAAATCAGGGGCCGCACCTGTCCGTGGTGAAATAATAAAGATCAATCCTGCAGACAAGGGTCTGTTCCCTGTGGAATCCACTGTGGTCCCTTCCCGCGGGAATGCTGGTGAAAAAGATTTATGGACGATAATCCACAACATGAAAATACTGGAGAATGAATAAGATAATTTTATCCATGATTGCAGTGCTCATTGCCATGTCCGCAGGCATTCCTGTTTGCGCACAGGACCTGACTGTCAGGGGAACTGTCCGGGATGAGCAGGGGCAGCCCGTGATAGGGGCGGCGGTCTTCATTGACGGGACCTCATCGGGGGCGAGCACTTCGATAGACGGGGAATACGAAATAGCAGGCGTGCCGCCGGATGCGGTATTTACAGTATCCTGCATAGGCTACAGGACGACGAAAATAGAAGTGCGCGGGCGTGCCGTGCTTGACATAGTCCTGCCGGAGGAGTCCATCGAGCTTGATGAGACCATGGTCATCGCATACGGCACGGCAAAGAAAGAGTCGTTTACGGGCTCGGCGGCTGTCGTCAGGGGGGATGACCTCCAGAAAAGGGTGGTGGGTAACGTCACCAAATCATTCGAGGGTACTGTAGCCGGCGTGCAGGTGTCTTCCGGTGGCGGACAGCCAGGGGAAGGCGCGTCTGTCATAATCAGGGGAATAGGTTCCGTCAATGCGGCGTCCACTCCGCTTTATGTAGTCGACGGTATTCCTTATGACGGTTCGCTCAGTTCCATAAACCCTGCCGACATAGAATCAATGACAGTCCTGAAGGATGCCTCTGCCGGAGCCCTCTACGGTGCCAGGGGTGCCAATGGCGTGATAGTCATAACTACGAGGAAAGGCAAGGAGGACCGGGTATCCATACAGTACAAAGGTACCGTGGGTATGGCTTCGAGGGCCCTGAAACGCTATGACCTGGTGGATATGGACGAGTATGTGGAGCTGACCTACGAGGCTCTGCGCAACAGTGCCCAGTACGGCACCGGGATGGATTTCGAAGGGGCGAGCAGATATGCCGCCGCCAACCTCGGACAGACGATAGGAGGCCTGAAGAATCCGGAGTATTACAACCCGTACAAGAACTATACGTGGGATACGCTCATCGACCCGTCTACCGGGAAGATAAAAAGCGATGCCAGGGCCGCCTGGAACGAGAACTGGATGGACGAGATAAGCAATAATGCCGCACTCCGCACAGAGCACATCCTCTCTGTCAGCGGCGGGACGAAAAACACCAGCTATCTCGTATCCATGGGATATTACAAGGAGAACGGTATCCTGCAGAACACCGATTTCGACAGGTATTCCGGCCGTGTGAACGTAGATACCCAGGCCAAAGAATGGCTCAAGGTGGGTATGAACGCCAATTTTGCCCATACCGACTCCGACTATCAGGACTTTTCAGGCACCACGACCTCGAATGTGTGGTATACAGCCCAGTTCATGGCTCCGGTATATCCGGTATATATGAAGGACATGGAGGGGAACAACGTACTCGACTCCTCCGGAAACCTCCAGTACGAGTACGGTGACGAGGACGACAACGGCTATGCCAACCGTCCTACCGCCCAGGGTTTCAATTCCAAGGCCGAACTTTTCAACAATAAAGCCTACTATAAACGCAACTCGGTGTCTGCGAGAAGTTTCATAACCCTCGGGACAGTCCGGGAGGACGCAAGGCTCTATGGCCTGAAATTTTCCGTCAACTTCGGAACGGATTTTACCGATTATCAGAGGACACTGGTCAATGACAAGTACCACGGCAATGCAGCGGACCAGGGCGGGCGCATAAGCAAGACCAATACGAGGACATTCAGCTATACGTTCAACCAGATACTTACATATGACAGGACTTTCGGAGAGCATGACATTAATGTCCTGTTCGGCCACGAATACTACCGTTACCGCTATGATTATGCAATCGGGGAAAAGACCGGTATAATGGAAGGTATCGATGAACTGGCTCCGGCAGTGACCACTTCGGACAACACGAGCTATGCCTATGACTACGCGATAGAGTCATACTTCACCCGTCTCAACTATGGTTTCATGGACAGGTACTATATCGACGGGAGCTGGAGGACTGACGGCTCCTCCAGGTTCTACAGGGACAACCGGTGGGGCAATTTCTGGTCTGTCGGCGCATCGTGGAGAATCTCCAACGAGCCGTTTATGTCCGGGACTTCCACATGGCTCAACAACCTTACCCTCAAAGTCTCTTATGGAGTCCAGGGAAACGACAATCTCGGGACATACTATGCATGGCAGGGCCTGTACAACTATACATGGGCCAACGGCAGCGAGGCCGGAGCTTTCGCCACAAGGCTCGAGAATATGGACATAACGTGGGAGAAGAACGCCAATCTCAATACCGGTATCGAGGCCTCCCTCTTCGGCGGGCGTTTAGGTATCACTGCCGAGTATTACAACAGGAAGACACGCGACATGCTGTTCGAGAACCCGCTGGCCCTTTCCACCGGTTTTACCGGATACAATGCCAACATAGGCTCGATGCGCAACCAGGGTTTTGAACTCGCCTTGAGGGGGACTGTCTTCGATCATGAGAACTTCCGATGGGATGCCACGTTCATGGGATCTTTCAACAGGAACAGGGTACTGTCCCTGACCTCATCCCAGGATATGATAACTTCCGGGGCTTCCGTGATCGAAGTCGGGAAGCCGATCTACACTTTCTATGTGGCAAAGCGGGCCGGTGTCGACCCTGCGACCGGAAAGCAGCTCTATTATGCATACTGGAAACCTTCGGTAAACGAAGAGGGCCAGATGACGAACGTCCGCTGTGAGGAATATGTGACGGACAATGTTACAATGGCCAATATGAGCAAATACTACATGGGAAGCAGGGAGCCGGCGTTCTTCGGCAGCATAGGCTCCGTATTCCAGATATTCAAAGGTATAGATTTCTCGTTCCTTACCACTTATTCGCTCGGAGGCAAGGTCTATGACGGCCTTTATTCCGGTACAATGAGGGTACAGTATGCCGGCAACAACTGGCACAGGAATGTCCTGAGAAGGTGGCAGAAGCCCGGTGACGTGACGGACATTCCTATGCTGGAGATAGGAGGGGCATACGCCACCGATGACAGCGGCCTGATAAGCGCCTCGTATTTCGCTATAAAGAACATAACGCTGGGCTATACCTTCCCTGAAAAATGGATGAGGAAGATAGACGTCGCATCTCTCAGGGTCTTCGTTACTCTGGACAATGTGGCGATGTTCAATCATATGGACGGCATGGACCCGCAGTACAACTTCACCGGAAGCGTTTCGTATACCTATACCCCTTCACGGGCTGTGGTACTGGGTCTTGATCTTAATTTTTAAACGGGATGGTGTTCATGAAAAATATTTCAGTATTGTTTCTTGCCGTAACGGCAATCATGGCTGCATCATCTTGCAGCAAGTCTTCTCTTGAATTCTCTCCTACTGATTCTGGTTCCGGAGACGATATCCTCAGGGAGGCGTCCACTGCCATAAGTTCCGTCAACGGAATCTACAGGTCGATGTGGACGGCAGGATGGTCTACGACTGACAACACGCACCAGTGCTTCGGGATTTCCGCTTACAATCTTGCTCTTGAAGTCATGGCGGATGACCTGATAATGCAGGCCCAGGGTAACGGATGGTTCTGGTATGACCATATCTACAGCACCAAGTCTCTTTATGCCTCGTCGATGTTCCGTTCGTATGATGTATGGTATGCCAACTACAAGTGGATTGCGGATGCCAACTACATCATAGATGCGGAGGAATCAATGTCGGGGGCCGAAGCCGATGTCGCATATGTAGTGGGGCAGGCCTATGCCATCAGGGCCCTTGCATATCTGAATCTGGCCACATGGTTCGCCCGCGCCCCGTACAATCCCATGACCGGAATGTACAGGTGGAACGACCCGGGAGTCCCTATCTATACGGAGGGTACGGGGATAAACACCGAAGGCCGGCCGAGGGAAAACCTCGAAAAGGTGTACGGAAGGATAAATGAGGACATAGACCGTTCGGTCGAACTTCTGGAGAAGGGTATGGAGTCCGCATTGAATACCGGGAACAAGTCGCATATAAACCTTTATGTGGCTCTCGGGATAAAATCCAGGGCATGTCTTGCCGAAGGTGACTGGAAAGGTGCCTATGAGTCCGCCATCAGGGTCATAGATGAGGGCGGCTATGCCGTAGGCGGCGAGAGCGAGCTCATGGGCGGCATGAACTCGATAGACGCTGCAAATGTCATGTGGGGCGCAGGTATCGAGACATCCGAGCAGTCGGGGGCGTATGCCGGTTTCTTTACACACATGGACAATGTCGACGGAGCCTATGCCCAGTCTTCCCCGAAACTGATCAGCCGCCAGCTGTACAGCCAGATAGCTTCTACGGATATACGCGCGGCATGGTGGGATCCGGAAAATGAAGAAAGTCCGTATCTGGGCCGTAAGTTCTCCTTTTCGAATGTAGCGTCCTGGCTGGGGGATTACATTTATATGAGAGTGGAAGAAATGTACTTTACCGCGGCGGAAGCCGCGCTCCGCAGCGGGGACAGCGATTCTGCAATAAGTCTTATGAATACCGTAATGGCCCCGCGCAACCCGAATTACAATGCCACCAACTACAGCGGTACCCTTCTCGGGGCGACGACTACCACCTGGACAGGCTCTTTCCTTGAGAATATCCTGATACAGAGAAGAGTGGAGCTTTGGGGCGAATACGGGAGACTCTTTGATGTGAAACGTCTCGGTCAGGGCATAGTCCGTAATGCCGATGACGGCTTCTCTTCGGAGTGCCTGACCTCGATGAGCCGTAACGGGATAGACATTTCCGACCCTGACACATACGACTGGGTGATGCTGATTCCCCAGGATGAACTGGATGCCAATCCGAATATAAATGAAGGTGACCAGAACCCGTGACAAAATACGATTATAAGATGATGGAAAAATTCAGATATATTATACTTTTGTTCCTCCTGATGCTCTTCTCCTGCTCCAAGGTTCAGGAAGGACCGCTTTATGATCCGAACGGAGATGACGGCAGGGAGATCCATTTCATACAGTCTTCGATGGAGAAGGAGTTCGCTTCGGACCTTGAAGAAGGTACTGTAGATGTTGTTGTCGCCCGCCCGGGAAACTCGGGGAACTATACCGTGGGCATATTGAACAGGGGTGATGACGCTGACTCCTTCACTGTACCGGAATATGTGACCATTCCGGACGGGGAGTATTCCGTGACTGTACATGTTGGTGTGGACCTGTCCGGCCTCGTGCCGGGAAGCAGCCTGAACACGGCTTTCTATATAAGGGAGAGGGAGGCCGCGCTGGGAGATGGCAGTGCATACGTATCACAGTACACGGACAAGATGTCCGTATCGGTGTCATACGAGCTTGAGTGGGAAGAATACTACAGGACGGACGCCTCGGGTGAACAGGTACGCCAGACTGCCACTTTCATATACAACGGTTTCTATACCGGACGCGCCACCGGGCTTGAAGTTGACAGGGCCAAGGGTACCGATATTTTCAGGGTCAACGGCTGGGCCAGCGGTGTCGGATTCCGCTTTATCCTTAACGAAGACAACACTTGCACCGTCCCCGCCCAGTCCATAGGGTATTTCAACTCGAACTACAATGAGTATGTATATGTCTCTGACATGGCCACATATCTGGACGATGACTCCGCATACAGTACATATCCATGCACCTATGACGGGAACGGTACGTTCACGTTCAACCTGATATATTATGTGTCGGCAGGGTATTTCTCCATGGCGGAAGAGACTCTGATTTTCGAATCGGATGCCGCCGGCACCCCTGAAATGGCTATCGGGTATGACGGTATAGAGACCTCGGAAACCGGTGTCTCCGCTTCCCGGCTGTCGTTCTATACAAACGATTACGTTAAGTATTACAAGGCTACCGTCGTGTCCGGTGACATTACCTCGGACCAGGCTATGCAGGCTTCCGTGCGGCAGCAGCTTATCGAAGGCACAGCACCCGGACAGTTCCCTGTGCTTACCCTGTATGGGGACAATTCCGACCTCTGGAATATCCCGGCCGGGAATTTCACTGCTGTTGCTCTTGCATATGATGAGAATGACCTGCCGTGCAACCTTTACACGCTACGGTTCACCTGCGATCCGGGCGGAGAGTATATGCCGGAAATACTGGAGTTCGAGTTCTACAACGACCCGTCCCTTACTTCATATTCTCCGTATTCGACTTTGTTCTGGAATATCTCCGGACGCAATGTATCTTCCCTGAAATACTTGTGCATGAGGACTGACATGTTCGAGTACATATATGACTTATACGGGCTTCCGTTGGAGGAACTGGTAGATACTCAAGGGAATACGGCTACACAGACTGTCCTGGATGCGGTAAACGGAGAAGAAGGTTTTCTGACATATTTCTCCAATATGATCGAGGGTATGGAATATACTCTGGCCGTCCTTGTCAAGAACAGCTTCGGGGATGCCCTGGTCCTTACACGTGCGGCATCTACCATGGGCCGTAGCTATGAGGATTTCGACCAGACGAAGACTATGGACGATTTTCTTGGGGCTTTCCGTGCGTCAGCGACCGGTACTGTGCAGGGGGCTTCAGGGTCAACTTCTTCTGCTCTGCAGTACAGGGTGGACATATCGAGGAAGAATGATACCCAGGTACTGATTACAGGACTTTCGGACATGAGGGATTTTACCCCGACCGTTTCAGGATATTATGACGGGAGTCTGCATGCGGTCATTGTCGAACCGCAGCCATTGGGCATGTACAGGGGTGATTATGTTTTCCTGGGCATGTCCGACGGTTTCTCCATATACTGGGGAGGATGCAGCATGGCCATAGGCTATATAGGGGACACTCTCTATTGCGTGGCTGCTCCGGGCTCTTCCGGAGAGGTATATTCATACCAGTTCCTGCTGTTCGGCTCGGAGACTGCGACAAGCTCTACATATCTCAGGGAATCGGTGGGATCCAAGACTTATTCATCGCTCAGCCTTTCTCCGCTTGCCCTGGCCCAGTCATCTGCATCGCCGCAGGATATTTCCGGTTATGTGAGGGAATTCCGGGCAGGAGACCGCACAGGAATATCATATCTCATGCATGAGGACTGATATGCATAAATATTGAATACACGAGAACCGGCCTTCCTGATTATGAACATCACAGGATGGCCGGTTTTTCTAAAGCGGCTTTTTACCTTCGGATGTGCGGGAAATATTTATGAAATTGAATATCCCGAGCAGTATCAGGCTAAGTCCGCCTACGGAATATATAGTGTATGTCAATGTCTCCATAGTTTTGATAATCATTATGGCGGAGAATGTTATCTGGCCTATTCCGTAGGTTATGCAGACGATGTTCAGGATCGCCCGTCCGCGCTCTTTTTTCAGTATTTCCCTGAATTTCATGGTTGGTGTCAGTTTATATTGTCCTGAAATCAGTTTTTATAATCAGCCGGAGGGCATTTACGTTGGTTATGACAGGGCTTTCCTGATGTTTTCAATGCGCACTGCAAGCTCCGCCTTCCCGATTAGGGATACTATGTCGGCGATGCCCAGTCCGCTGGAAGCTCCTACAAGGGCGAGCCTCAGGCAGTTCATCACTTTGCCCATCGGCCATTCATGACTGCGGATGAACTCTTCCATAGGCCCCTCAATCTGTTCCTTGGTGAATTCCACTCCGGCCGGGCCGTTCCCCCCGTCGAAGTTCTCTATGAATTCCGCCACCTGGAACGCCAGGGTATAGTTCTCCTCTTTCCAGAATTTTGCGGCATCCTTCTCTGCGTAAGTCTGCGGGGATACGAAAAGATATGATGCGATGTCCCAGAAGTCTGCCACGAATGTTGCCCTTTCCTTTATGAGCGTCACCACCTTCTGCACATAGTCGCGGGTGAAGATGCGGTTTTTGAAATCGGCTCCCTGCACTGTGACCTCGGCCCCTGCGGTGAGGGCGCATTTAGGGCAGGAGACCACCTGTATGCCGTGTCCCTCGAGTACCGGGATGAAAAGGTCTGT
>CALVCB010000026.1 GCA_944325965.1 uncultured Bacteroidales bacterium | reverse complement strand
CGGCGCGGATCCACTGGTCGGTGTCCAGATGGACGGGATTGAATATATTGTAGTCCTCGACAGGATCGATGCGGTTGCTTCCCTGCCCGTATACCTTACCGTCAAAGACATGCAGGTCATAGTGGAACACTGCCCCCATCTCCGCCTCATGCCACTTGAGCTGCCTGGAAGAAGGCACAGGTATCCCGGGCCCGGTCCATGCACAGATGACCGGTGAAAGGAGCAAAATCAAAACAGTCTGCAACAGAACGGCTTTCATCTGAACAGACGTTCTGCAAAATCCGTCAGATATACCCTCCAGTTGCGCCAGATATGGCCTCCGTCCGACTCGACATACTCATACGGATAGCCGTGTTCATCGAGATATGAACGGAGTTTCACGTTCTCCTCATAGAGGAAATCATCCTTGCCGATAGCTATATAATAGAGTTTCAGCCCGTTCTCAAACTGCCTGGCCATCTTGGCGTCGAAATCCGAATAAACCCCGCCGGTCCCCTGCTCAGGGTTCCTGACAGCCGCGGAGAACAGGCCCACATAGTCAAAAGTGTTCTCATACTGCTTGGATATGTGGAACGAATGGAACCCTCCCATTGACAGGCCCGCTATGGCACGGCCGGATTTCTTCTTCACGGTCCTGTAATGAGAATCCACGTACTTGACAATATCCATAAACGCGGCCTCGTACGACCCCTCCATAGTCTTCATCGGACGGGTCATAGGCTGGTAGAGACCCTCAGGGCCTTCCCCCGGAGCCGAAGGAAGCCCGGCATTCCCGTTCGGCATGACCACAATCATAGGCTCGGCCCTGCCGCCGGCGATAAGGTTGTCGAGAATCTGTGCGGCACGCCCGAGGGTCACCCAGGCATCCTCGTCTCCGCCCATGCCGTGCAGGAGGTACAGGACAGGATACCTCCGGCTGCCCGAGTCCTCATATCCGGCAGGGGTGTATACAGTCATCCTGCGCTGCATCCCCAGGGCCGGAGAGTCGTACCATACCTTGGAGACGGTACCGTGAGGACCAGGGCAGACATTGTACAGGTCTCCCCTCTCCCCCGGGATTATGAATATGTTCATCAAGGAACGCACGTCCCTCATCAGGAACACATTTGAGGGGTCCAGCATCTGCAGCCCGTCCACGACGAACGCATAGCTGTAAAGTTCCGGCTCGAGGGGTCCGGTGGTAAGGCTCCACACACCGTCCTTACCTTCCGCAAGCTCTGCACGTCCCCAGCCGCCATTGTCACTTGCGATACAGTCCCCCGTCACCTCGACTTTCACAGCCTTCGGGGCATGTATGCGGAATGTCACCGAACGGTCCGGATTGATCTGCGGGGAACTTACTCCCCCGGACAAGAAAATGGCCTGCTGGGCAAAAGCCGCAAGTGGAAGCAGGAATGCTGCCGCAAAAAACAAGATACGTTTCATATGTCAAGCGAAGTTATCAGTTTCAACGGACACAAACATACAAAAAAAACGGCCAATATGGACATGATTCCACATCGGCCGTAAATCTGCATCTGCAGGGCAGGCACCGGCGCCTCTACTTGAGATATGCGTCAGCGACCACCTTTTCGCTGCGGGATATGAATTCGCTCAATGCCTTGCCTTTCAGCATGCCGTTGGACAGCAGGGCCAGGTCCGTAATCTGCTTGAGTATGTCATTCCTGCCGGCAAATGCCTCCAGATCGGCCTTGTGCGCCTCAGAAGCGGCATTCCTGGCGTCTTCGGCTGCCTTCTTCTGCTCCTCGGTGGCATCCTTAGGAGCATCCTCCACCTCAGCCTGAGGCTTCACCTCCTGCTGTTTTGCATCCATTATCCTGGCTACCAGAGGATTCTGCATATTGACAGTGATATTGTAGGATGCAGGCATCTCCCCGTAGAAATTCATTCCGCCGCCCAGTGATGACATCTCTCGGTAACGGCGCATGAACTCGGACTGCGTAACAGCTATCGGGGCAGCGTCCTCACCGAGGTTGTCCGCGCTTACATAATACTGGTTCTCCTTAGGGAGCACAGCCTGGAAAATGGTGTTCAGGTCTGCCTTTTCGGAGTCACTGAGCTCCGGCTTCACCTTCTCTTCCTTAGGAATGAGGTTGTCTATGGTATCGGAGTCCACGCGGGCGAACCTGCTGTTCTCGATCTTCATTTCAAGCATATTAACGAAATGCGCATCGAGCTGGCAGTCCATCAGAAGCACATCATAGCCCTTGTTCCTGGCAGCCTCGATGAACGGGTACTGCGACTCTGTGTCAGTGGCATACAGGAACACAAGCTTCTTGTCCTTGTCGGTCTGCGCACCTTCAATGCCTTTCTTGTAATCGTCTATGCTGAAATATTTTCCGTCCGTGTTCTTCAGCAGGCAGAACTTCATCGCCCTTTCGCAGAACTTCTCGTCGCTGAGCATGCCGTATTCTATGAAGAGCTTCAGGTTGTCCCACTTGCTCTCCAGGGCCTCACGCTCGTTCTTGAAGATCTCCTCCAGACGGTCAGCCACTTTCCTGGTGATGTAGCCAGATATCTTCTTCACGTTGGCATCGCTCTGCAGGTAGCTCCTCGACACGTTGAGCGGTATGTCCGGAGAGTCTATCACACCATGCAGAAGTGTCAGGAAGTCAGGTACGATATTGTCTACGGAGTCTGTGACGAACATCTGGTTGCAGTAGAGCTGTATCTTGTTCCTGGTTATCTCCATCCTGTCCTTTATCTTCGGGAAATAAAGGATACCGGTCAGATGGAACGGATAATCCACATTCAGATGGATATAGAAAAGAGGGTCCTCCTGCATCGGATACAGGGTCCTGTAGAACTCCATGTAGTCCTCAGGCTTCAGGTCGGTCGGCTTCCTGGCCCAGAGAGGCGCGACCTTGTTGATTACATTGTCCTTGTCGGTGTCGACATACTTGCCGTCCTTCCACTCCTGCTCCTTCCCGAAGATGACAGGCACAGGCATGAACTTGCAGTATTTGTCAAGAAGCGTCTGGATGCGCCCCTTCGTTGCGAACTCCGCATCCTCGTCATCGATATACAGAGTAATCTCCGTACCCCTGTCCGTCCTGTCACTGTCCGTCATCTCATATTCAGGGCTCCCGTCGCAGGACCACCTGACAGCCTTCGCGCCCTCCTTCCATGACAGGGTGTCGATAGTCACCTTCTTCGAAACCATGAAAGCGGAATAGAATCCAAGTCCGAAATGCCCTATGATGTTACCGATCTGGTCCTTATACTTCTCGAGGAACTCCCCTGCGCTTGAAAACGCTATCTGGTTGATATACTGGTCGACCTCCTCGGCAGTCATGCCCAGACCGTTATCTATGACTTTCAATGTCTTGTTGTCTTCGTCAAGGACGATGCGCACATTCAGCTCCTCCAGCTCCCCCTTGAACTCGCCTGAAGCCGCCAGGGCCTTCATCTTCTGGTCGGCATCCACGGCATTGGCCACCAGCTCCCTGAGGAAGATCTCGTGGTCCGAATAGAGGAACTTCTTTATCACCGGGAAGATATTCTCGGTGGTAACTCCAATTTTACCTTTTGTCTCGCTCATAATTGTATTTTTCTTAATTTTAATGTCAGTCCGACAATTTATGTTTAGCAATATTATCTTAAAAATCAATATTTTACAATAATACAATATAACAGATTTCTCCACTCACTGCGTTCGGTCGAAATGACAAAAAAAACCGTTCAATCTCTATCTCCATCCCGAACTTCCTATATCTTCCCGGACCTCCTTTTGTCATCCCGAGCGTCAGTCGAGGGATCTGTTAAAATCATTGTACTGTTTGTCAATCCCCGGTCAAAATATGTTCCAATAAAAAAGGACTGACATATTGTCAGTCCACATATCTTGTGTTTCCTGGAGCGGCATCAGTCACGGCTGGTCTCCATCACAATACTCCAGTCTTCGTTGCAAGTGACCCTGCACCAGTCTTTCCTGGTCCCGTTTTCATAAATATCAATAATGAGCGAACCGGCAAACGTACCGGTCAACTGTTCACCCTGATAAAGATACGAGCATGCCCCGTCCTCATTCCTGAACTCAGACCTGTAGTTCCCGTCCGTCTCCGTGCCCGAGAAAGTCATCGAGAACGCACGGCCCGTGTCCGTACTCCCTGTCTTCTGTATATCGAATCGCATTTCAATACCCTGGCCATCGTCAACGGTGTTCATGGACCACTTGTCCGTACCGGTACATTCCACCGAAGCACATACTCCTGAAGAATAATAGGACCTTCCCCCGGGATAGTTCTCCACCGTCCACACGGCCCCCGTTCCGTTTATGGATTTTCCCCCGGTGCGGAAGACGGTCTTGTCCATGGCGCCGAGATCCATGACCAGGGTCTCCCCGTCCTCATGCATAAGCAATCCGTAAAACGGGGAATCCTTCTGCTCCTCCTGGGTCATGGACAGGTATTCGTCTATATCGATAAGAAGGTTCAATATCCGCATATCCTCTACGACGACATATACAATGTCACTCGCGTAACTCTGCAACTGCCCGGAAGTCAAATATCCGGACTCCCCGGACTCCACTTTGCACGAGACGGCGGAAAAAAGCACCGCCGCGTATAATATGATCTTTTTCATGACATCAGACATTTATGTTCCAAACTGTCAGAACCGGAATCCGGCTCCGGCCATACATCCTATATAGAGAGTGCCGACCCCTATCTCGAAGAATCCGAACACCTTCTTTCCTGCCGTGACTCCTATCGGGGTCAGCTGCACGCTCGGGAAAAGGACCGAATCCCCGTAGGAAGTCCCGAACGAATACCCGAGGCCTATTGAAGAGTAGAGTTTCACATACTCGCGGTTGAGATATGAGAACCGGGCCTGCGGGAGAAATGTCAGCACGGCCCTGCGGTCTGTACCTGTCTTGTGCCCGGTATCGGCGCTGTACCTCCTGGTATAGATGCCGTCGCAGTCCACTCCGAGCGCGAGTGAAAACCATTTTCTGAAATTGAAGGAAAATTCAGCGGAGAACACCCCGGTCATATAGGTGTCACCATTATAGTCCCGGTAGAGAGACGAGAGGGAACCGTCAGGAGGAACTATCTCGGAATTGTCAGTCACCATTATGGACCTGTCCACAAACGGGAAACCGCCCCATCCTGCCCTGACTTCATACTTGAAGGTGACAGGCTCATGCACCCTCTCTTTATCCTGGCCATAGATACTTGTCACACACGTAAATAGCATTAAAACAAACGTAAGGATACATCTGCCTGCGCTTGTAACAGGCATGACAGTCAATGATACCTTCATATTTATAGTCTCAATAAAAAAATATGCACATAAGATGCAGCGGTACTTTTTCCCGTTGCATTGCCCATGTGCATATTCGGAAGGAAGACTCCCCTATGCGTAAAGGAACCGCTTTATGCTCATCTTCGGGGTCTTTTCGAACGGCTGGTCGACCACCTCCACCCTTGAGAGCCTGCTGTATGCCGGGAGTGATCTGTTCACGGCGGCGGCAATCCCGTCTGCCAATGCACCGACGGCATCCTCCTGTATTCCGTCCGCCGCAAGCCTGTCCCTGTCAAGATAGACAAGCGCCACAATCCTGGCGTCCCTGCCCACTACAACAGACTCCACCACGTATGGCTGGTTGTTCACCATAGCCTCGATCTCTTCCGGATATATGTTCTGGCCGTTCGATGAAAGGATCATGTTCTTGCTGCGTCCCCTTATAAAGATGTTCCCGTCTGCATCGACCACTCCAAGATCCCCTGTCCGGAGCCACCCGTCCTCAGTAAAGGCAGCAGCCGTAGCCTCAGGGTTCCTGTAGTAGCCGGACATGACATTCACGCCCTTGGCCTGTATCTCGCCAACCACATGCTGAGGATCCTCCGAATCTATCCTGACCTGTACCCTGTCTACGCATTTCCCGCACGATTTAGGCACGAACTTCGACCAGTGCTCATATCCGAGAAGAGGGGCGCACTCAGTCATCCCGTAGCCCACCGTATACGGAAGCCCGAACTTCCTGAACCAGTCCTCCACCTCAGGGTTCAGGGCTGCCCCACCCATTATTATCATCCGCACATTACCGCCGAAAGCGGACATTACCTTGTCTCGAATCTTCTTGAAAATTATATTCCTCACCCCTGGGACAGCAGTCAGGAACTTCATTACGGGCTTCCGGATGACCGGCTGGATGGAACCCTTGAATACCTTCTCCATCACAAGCGGGACAGTCACGACGAGATAAGGCTTTACCGCAGCCATCGCCCCTAGCAGCAACGTCGGGGTCGGCGTCCTGCCCAGGAAATATACATGCACACCGCCACAAAGCGGATACAGGAACTCGAAGGCCATGCCGTACATATGCGCAAGCGGGAGCATGGAGACGATGGTCTCCCCGAAACTGCATGGCATGAAATCCAGTCCGAACTCAATGTTGGAACTTATCGACTCGTACCTGATCATCACTCCTTTTGGCGCGCTGGTAGTCCCTGACGTATAGTTGATCAGAGCAATATCGCTGTCGTTGCCCACAGGGTACGAGACATCGGAAGGACCGAACCCGTGGGGATATTTTTCAGAAAAGGCTTCCTCTATTCCATTGAACGCGGACGCGATGAGCTGGTCCGAACAATACAGTGGAGAGAAGCTGTCGGTGGACATCACACATTTCAGTTTAGGCATCTTACTGATGTCCAGTTTCTTCCATATATCGCAATCCGTAATTAGCAACAAACTGTCCGAATGGTCCACCAGCGAATTGACACTGTCCGGGTGAAAGTCCGAGAGGAGTGGCACTGTCACGGCCTCATAGGTGTTCGCAGCCAGGAAGGAGACTGCCCAGCGGGCGGAATTCTTTGCACACAAGGCTATCTTGTCCCCCTTTTTCAGGCCTGCCGCCTCAAAAAAGACATGGAGTTTCCCGATATGTCCGGCCAACTCGCCGAAAGTGAAGGATTCCCCTTTGTAATCAGACAGTGCAGGTGCGTCCCAATGTTCCCGGATCTGCTCCTGTAGACGGGTAAAATAATGCTTCATAGAATATGTTATATTGGATACAAACTTACGTATTTTTTCCGAAAATCGCTATCTTTGAAAGCATTTGACAAAACAGGCCACCAAAATGAGAAAGACACCGATAGTCGCACTTATCTATGATTTCGACGGGACCCTGTCCCCCGGGAACATGCAGGAATTCGGCTTCATCCAGGCCATAGGCAAAAGCCCGAAGGAATTCTGGACAATGAGCGATGACATAGCCAAGGGCCAGGATGCCAGCAATATCCTCAGTTACATGAAGCTCATGTTCGATGAGGCGGCCAAGGCAGGGATAAAGCTCAAGCGCAGCAAGTTCAAGAGCTTCGGGAAAAGCGTCGAGCTGTTTGAAGGCGTCAGGGAATGGTTCAGGCTCATAAACCAGTACGGCAAGGAGCACGGTGTCATCATCGAGCACTATATCAATTCATCCGGCCTTGCGGAAATGATAGAAGGCACTCCGATCGCCAAAGAATTCAAGAGGATTTTCGCCTGTTCGTTCCTCTACAATGAAAAAGGCGAAGCCGTATGGCCGGGCGTGGCCGTGGACTATACGGCCAAGACCCAGTTCATATTCAAGATAAACAAAGGCATACTCAGCATAAGGGACAACCAGCTGGTGAATGAAAGCCAGCTGGAGGAGAACAAGAGGATACCGTTTCCGCACATGATTTATTTCGGTGACGGGGAGACCGATGTCCCGTGCATGAAGATAGTCAAGATGTTCGGAGGACACTCCATAGCCGTATACAACCCTGCTATTCCCGGGAAAAAGGCTACAGCCCAGAAGCTTCTGAAGCAGAAGCGTGTGAATTTCATCACGCCGGCATGCTACACGAAGGACAGCAGGACATACGAGGTGGTATGCGCCATCATCGACAAAATAAGGGCAGACCACAAGCTCAACGAGCTTATGGTCTGACACTATTGGTTTCTTCAGGAAATCCCGCAAGCCATATTCAGGCTGCAGGTGGTCAATATACCTTGACCCGGAGCTTGGCGTAGGCGCGTTCGGCCTTGGCACGGGCTTCCTCCACAGTGCCTGCCGTCGCCAGAATAACCCCCAGACGGCGGTGCCCGGCGATTTCCGGTTTTCCGAATATGCGGATCTGCACACCCGGCTCCTCCAGCACCTTATCCAGGTTCTGGAATTCGTATTCCCTCGTATTCCCCTCAACGACAATCGCCTTTGAGGCCGAAGGACCGAAGAAGCGCACCTCCGGCACAGGCAGGCCGAGGACAGCGCGCGCATGGAGGGCGAACTCGGAAAGGTCCTGTGAGATCATTGTCACCATGCCGGTATCATGCGGGCGCGGGGACACTTCACTGAAAATCACCTCCTCGCCCTTGACGAACAGCTCCACGCCGAAGATACCGTACCCGCCAAGCGCGTCAGTGACCGCCTTGGCAATCCGCTCGGCCTTCTCTACCGCAGCCTCCGGCATGGCCTGCGGCTGCCATGACTCCCTGTAGTCACCGTCCACCTGGTGATGCCCTATAGGCTTCAGGAATGTCGTCCCTGCGGAATGCCTCACTGTCAGCAGGGTGATCTCGTAGTCGAAATCCACGAAACCTTCCACTATCACCTTGCCGCTTCCGGCACGGCCGCCTTCCTGCGAAATATGCCACGCCTTGTCAATATCCGCCTCTGACCGGATAACGCTCTGCCCGTGCCCCGAGGAGCTCATAACCGGCTTTACCACGCAAGGCATGCCTATCTGCCTGACAGCCTCGTCGAACCCGGCCCTGTCCGATGCGAACATATAAGGCGAGGTAGGAAGCCCGAGTGTTTCCGCCGCCAGTCTCCTGATGCCTTCCCTGTTCATGGTCAGGCGGGCAGCCTTGGCTGTCGGAACCACATGGTATCCCTCGTTCTCCAGCTCGACCAGGGTATCCGTCGCTATCGCCTCGATTTCCGGAATGACCACATCCGGACGCTCCTGCTCTATCACCTCCCTCAGGGCCCTTCCGTCAAGCATCGGTATCACATGAAACGAGTTTGCCACCTGCATGGCAGGAGCGCCTTCGTACTTGTCCACCGCAACCACCTGGACTCCATAGCGCTGCAGTTCGATAGCGACTTCCTTTCCAAGCTCCCCGGAGCCGCACAGGAGGGCTTTCTTACCGTACTTGGTAAATATAGTTCCGATATTGACCATATTGATATAGTTTTATGTTATTTCCCGTACCTCTTCAATATATCCCCGAAGGCGTCTATGCGCCTGTCCCTGAAGAAAGGCCATCCGCGTCTTACATATTCTGTCCTGTCCAGGTCGATGTCCACGACCTTCACCCCTTCCTCGTCTTTTCCGAACTCGGCAAGTATCTCCCCCTGGGGGCCTGTGGCAAACGAATGCCCCCAGAACTGCAGTCCCGACGTATTCCCGGAAGGGTCGTCCTCATGGCCTGTCCTGTTGACAGTCACCACAGGAAGCCCGTTGGCCACGGAATGCCCCCTCTGGACCAGCTGCCATGCCCCGCACTGCACCTTCTGCTCCTCCTCAGGATCCGTACCCACACCTCCGATGGCTGTAGGGTAGATAAGTATCTGAGCCCCGTTCAGCGCCATGATCCGCGCTGCCTCCGGATACCACTGGTCCCAGCAGACCAGCACGCCGAGGCTGCCCACGGATGTCTCTATCGGCATGAAACCCAGGTCCCCAGGGGTAAAATAAAACTTCTCGTAATAGCACGGGTCGTCCGGGATGTGCATTTTCCTGTATTTGCCGGCAATGGAGCCGTCCTTCTCGATGACCACTGCCGTATTGTGGTATATCCCTGCCGTCCTGCGCTCGAAAAGGGAAAGGACCAGGACTATTCCAAGCTCCTTCGCCAGGGCCCCGTATGTCTCAGTAGATGGTCCCGGTACAGGCTCCGCAAGGTCGCAGAGCGAGGCGTCTTCGCTCTGGCAGAAATACACGGAGTTGTGGAGTTCCTGCAGGACAACGAGCTGCGCCCCCAGCCTTGCACATTCCCTGATATTCCCCTTGAGCTTTTCTATATTGGCAGCTATATCTGTCCCGCAGGACTGCTGCACCATTCCGACTTTCAGTATGTTACCCATAATTTTAATGTCAATGCGACAGATTAAATTAAAAATCAACAGCTAAATGGTTTTAAGGAAGCCTTTCGGATACTGCATGGTAATGCAGTGAAGGGCACCGTGTCCGGACAGGAGCGGCATGCAGTCTATCACTTTCACATCCCTGTCAGGGAAAGCCTCCTGAAGACGCTCCCTGGCGACTTCATCTTTCGGCGAGCCGGTACCGGGGACAAGAACAGCCCCGTTGATTATCAAGAAATTGGCATATGTAGCCGGAAGCCTGTAGCCGTCAAGGTAAACAGGATCCGCAAACGGCAGCGGTATCAGCCTGTACGGCTTCCCGTCAAGTGTCCTGAAGCTCTCCAGCTGGAGCATCATGGATGAGAACTCCTCATATTGAGGGTCATTGATATCATCACATGAGACATAGGCTATCGTATCCGGAGAACAGAACCTTGCCAGCGTATCCACATGGCTGTCAGTGTCATCCCCGATAATCTGCCCGAAGTCCAGCCAGAGCACCCTCTCCAGCCCGAAGGCCGTCTTGAGCTCGGCCTCTATCTCCGCCTTGTCAAGATACTCGTTCCTGTTCACCGAGCAGAGGCATTCCGTCGTGGTAAGCAGCGAACCGCAGCCGTCGGAGTCTATGCTGCCTCCCTCGAGCACGAAAGGGCGCATGTCCACGCCCACCACATCATCCTCGAAGGCCCCGTCGTTGAAAACAGTCTTGGTGATATAGTTGTCATGGGCGGAAGCAAACTTGAGCCCCCAGCCGTTGAATACGAAATCGAAGAGGTATTTCTCGCCGTTCTCCCCGAATACGGATATGGCCCCGTGGTCCCTCGCCCATGTATCATCCAGGTCAGCCCTGTAGAACATTATCCTGTCCATGTCGAAAGACAGGCCTTTCTGCTGTGCTATCCTGCCGATGTCGGCCCTGGCCTCGTCTATATCCCTGGCCACAATCATCAGGGGCTCGTACTTCAGAATATTCCAGGCGATCTCCACATAGCACTCGAGAACCTTGTCAAGGCGGTACCATTCCGTGTCACTGTGCGGCCACGTCAGCTGCACCCCGCTCTGCTCCTCCCACTCTGCGGGAAGTCTGCGTCTTACATTTTCTGCCATCAGTCGTATCCTGTTATATACCTATTATTATAATATGACAATAAACCGGTTCCGGGACCGCTACAAAATCCGCGGATAACCAATCGACCGGCCCGAAGGCCGGTCTTCGAAATAGCTGCGGCCATACATAGGTAAAGCATTTCGCGGCCGCTGTGCAAATATAGTCTTTTTTGGAAACTGTTCTGAAAATTTTAAATATAAATTTCAAAACGGTTTCCTGGAAGCCGATTCGATTTTTTTTCAAAAATTAAAACACCTTCCTATCTTTGAGCGATTTTAATTACAAGGCAATGAAAAAGACAATCTCCATCATTGTCATGGCGGGAGCCATGATATTCTGGGCAGGAGCCCAGGAAATAGGGAATGAAGAACTTGCACAGATCCGGGAGTCCTTCCCCCGTACGCAGGACAATATTGCCAGGATGAACGCAATATCCGCCAATTACGACCTGAAACAGCTGGCAGTGGACCGCGGGCGGCAGGGAAAGACCGACCATTTCTTCAAATACAAGGTGAAAGTCAGCGGAATAACCGACCAGAAGCAGTCAGGACGGTGCTGGATGTTCACCTCGATGAACGTTCTGCGCCCGGCCGTGATGGAGAAGTTCAATATAAAGGAGTTCGATTTCTCCCACAGCTACTGCTATTTCTGGGACATGTTCGAAAAGAGCAACCTTTTCCTGGAGAATGTGATCAGCACGGCAGAGCGAGACATCATCCTCGACAGGAACACCGCATGGATTTTCCAGAACCCGGTAAATGACGGGGGTGTATGGAACAGCTTCCTGAACATCGCCGAAAAATACGGGGTCGTACCGGACTCCGTAATGCCGGAGACGGCACACTCGGAAAGGACCTCTATGCTCACAAGCATCCTGAACGAATATCTCAGGAAGGAAGGCTACGCCCTGCGGGAGATGATTTACGAAGGAGCGTCAGAGAAAAAGACGAGAAAATACAAGCTGCATGCGATGGAGGGCGTGTACCGTATACTCGCCCTGTGCCTCGGAGAGCCGCCCGTGGAGTTCACATGGAGGTACGAGACCCCGGACGGAGAAATCAAGTCGCTCACATCCACACCGTCGGATTTCTACAGGAGCATCGTGCCTGAAGGCTACGGAAGCGAGGACTATATCATGGTGATGCATGACCCGACAAGACCGTATTACCGGATCTACGAGATAGCGAACTACAGGAACACATACGAAGGTATCAACTGGAAATACCTGAACCTGCCTCTTGACGAGATAAAGGGCTCTGCAATAGCCTCCATCAAAGCTGACGAGGCCCTCTATGCCTCATGCGACATCAGCCGATACTACAAGAACGACGAGGGTATCGCCGACCTGGGGATATACGATTTCGAATCGCTGATGGGCATTGATTTCGAAATACACGACAAGGCCGCCCGCATCATGACCAGGCAGAGCGGCTCCGCCCATGCCATGACGCTCATAGCCGTGGATACCGACGAGGAAGGCAGGCCGGTGAAATGGCAGTTCGAAAACAGCTGGGGCCCGTCTGCCGGGCACAACGGCTACTACACATTCACTGACGAATGGTTCGACGAATACATGTTCAGGATGGTTATCAGGAAAGACTACCTGAGCGACAAGGCGGTAGAGGCGCTCTCAGGAGAGTCTGACATGCTCCCGGCATGGGACTACATGTTCTGACAGGACAGACGGACGGGAAGGAGACACTGCCATTATGTCAGTCAGGGCGGCTTGGCATGTAATTGGCTCGGGGCGGTGAGGCACTTTGTGCATGGAAATCAAATGAATAATAATGGATACAGATATGACACAGGAAAATACAGAAACAAAGAACGTACAGGAAGATACTGCAGACCAGGAGAACCAGGCCGGGGCATCCGTGAAGGAGCCTTCCGCCAAAGAGATGAAGAAGGAACTCAAGAAAGAGGGCAAGGAGCTTAAGAAAGAAAAAGGGAAGATCGAGGAGCTTGAAAAGCAGGTGAAGGAGCTCTCTGACAAGATAGCGAAAGAAAAAGACGACTATATAAGGCTTATGGCCGAGTTCGACAACTTCCGCCGCAGGACTTCCCAGGAGAAGCTCGAGCTTGTGAACGTGGCGTCGGAAGACACCATTAAAGGGCTACTGCCTGTCCTGGACGACTGCGAAAGGGCGATTGAGGCCCTGAAAGACTCTGCCGACAGCACGGCGGCCAAAGAAGGGACCGAACTGATATACAACAAGCTTACGGCCTATCTGAAAAGCAAGGGCCTCTCCCCTATCGAGGCCAAGGGACAGCCGTTCGACACCGATGTGCATGAAGCCGTAGCCCAGATGCCGGTACAGGAAGAAGACAGGAAAGGAAAGATCTACGATGTGGTACAGACCGGCTACACCCTCAACGGCAAGGTCATCAGGTTCGCCAAGGTAGTCGTAGGCATCTGACGCGGAAAGGAGATGAATCATGGCAGAAAAAAGAGATTATTATGAGGTGCTCGGCGTCGGTAAGAACGCCACCCTCGATGAAATAAAGAAGGCATACAGGCAGCTCGCCATAAAATACCACCCGGACAAGAATCCGGGAAACAAGGAGGCTGAAGAAAAGTTCAAGGAGGCCGCTGAAGCCTATTCCGTACTCAGCGACAAAGACAAGAGGGCCAAATACGACCAGTTCGGCCATGCAGGGCTCGGAGGCCAGCCAGGACCTGACTTCAGCGGAGGGTTCGGAGACCTGAACGACATCCTGAACAATCTCTTCGGAGGCGGGTTCGGAGGGTTCAGCGGAGGTTTCGGCGGATTCGGAGGTTTCGGCGGAGGACGGTCACAGGGCCCCCAGCAGAAAGTATACAGGGGACGTGACATCCGTGTGCGCGTAAAGCTGACCCTCGAGGAAATATCAAGGGGCGTCGAAAAGGAAATATCAGTAGAGAAGAACGTCCCGTGCCCTGACTGCAACGGCAAGGGCGCAAAGAACAGTTCCGACATAAAGACCTGCCCTGCCTGCGGCGGCACAGGCCAGATAAAAAGGGTGTCAAACAGCATATTCGGGCAGACCATCAGCTACTCCACCTGCCAGCAGTGCGGAGGTGAAGGCAAGATAATCACCAACCCTTGCCACACATGCAGCGGCACAGGACTGGTCAGGAAAAAAAGCACAGTCAAAGTCAGGATCCCGGCAGGTGTGGAAAACGGCATGCAGCTCACGATCCGCGGCGAAGGACATTGCGCGAAGAACAACGGAGTGAACGGCGACCTCCTCGTCCTGATAGAGGAAGTGGAGCACCCTGACCTGAAAAGGGACGGGAACAACCTCCATTACACCAAAGTAATTTCAGTAATGGATGCAATCCTCGGTGCGGAGACGGAGATCCCGTGCCTTGACGGCCCGTACAGGATAAAGATAGAGCCGGGCACGCAGTCAGGCACCGTAGTCAGGCTAAGGGGCAAAGGACTGCCGTCAGTAAACAGCTACGGTACAGGAGATCTGTATGTCAAACTCATTGTCATGATACCTAAAAAACTGACAAAGAACGAGAAAGAACTCTTCGAAAGTATCAGGAACAACCCGTCTTTCACAGCCTCCCCGACAAAAGAGGACAAGAGCTTTTTCGACAGGCTCAGGGACATGTTCTAAATTTATTGAAAATAATTTGCAGATATAAATTTAATTAGTACCTTTGCAGTCCCAAAATGAAAGCAACCTCTTGCGCCGGGCTTTGGATATGCGCAACGTTGCCATTAAAACAGTAGTAGACATGGATTTGATAAAAATTGTAGACGAGGCTTTCGCAAACGAGAAAGTGGCTGAATATCCTAAGTTCAAGGCTGGTGATACTATCACAGTGACTTACAGGATCAAGGAGGGAGACAAAGAGAGACTCCAGAAATTCAGAGGAGTAGTGATTCAGCTCAGGGGCGCATCTCCTGCAACGAAGACTTTCACTATCCGCAAGATTTCAAACGGCATCGGTGTAGAAAGGATTTTCCCGTTCTCCTCACCGTTCATCGACTCTATCGAACTGAACAAGGTAGGTAAGGTACGCAGGGCAAGGATTTTCTATCTGAGAAAACTCTCCGGTAAGAAAGCCAGGATTAAAGAGAAAAAGGTTAACCTCGTAAAAGAGGAGAATGCATAGACCGGACCGCAAGGTCTGAGTTACGGCCCCTTAGCTCAACTGAATAGAGCATTTGACTACGGATCAAAAGGTTACAGGTTTGAATCCTGTAGGGGTCACCAGGGAAAAGGTTTAAGTTAGTAGAATCGCTAATTTAAACCTTTTCTTATTTTCATGACCGGCAACCTTCTGGCAATCACAGTGCAGTTTCAGGAAGAAATAAAACAGCTTTTGGAGAGACATGGACTACAGTTCTCGTCAGAGGAGACGGAGGCATGCAGCATACTTTCCGTAGAGAAAGCGGGAGACGGCAGCATAGTATCCACCCCTGTCAGAATCATTCTCATCCCACTGACAGCCACAGACCCCGATGCCGCCCGCAGGCAGAGCATTGCCGTCAGCCAGATGACAGGTTCCCCCGACACGATTGCCGTCACGGAAGACCGGTGGAGAAAAGCGACGGAGATGATGTCTGGAAGGATACTTGCCCATACAAGGATATTCAGGTCCGTGTACGCCAGGGACTGCGAAGTGAGGAAAATCAACAGGAGCGAAGCAGACCGCTTCCTGGAGAAGGCCCACAGCTACGGAGGGGCCAAATGCCGGTACTGCTACGGGGTCTTCCTGAAAAGGAACAGGGTGAAAAATGTCGGAGGAGAGAATATCCCGGCCGGAGCCAGTCCATCCGTAAGCGGCTTTATTGAAATCAGGCCCGGTGCAATGGTTGCCGCGGCCGAGTTCTCCAATTCACGCCGCTGGATCAAGGACGGCAGGGAAGTCCGTTCATACGAATGGATAAGATACGCCTCCATGCCAGATGTCCGCATAACCGGTGGGATGGGAAAAGTCCTGAGCCGGTTCATAGATGATGTCGGGCCGGATGACATAATGAGCTATGCAGACATTGAATGGTCCGCCGGACAGGCATACAGCCAGCTCGGATTCGTCCGGGAAGAGGACAAGGGGCCTGTCCTGTTCACTGTCGACACGGATACATGGACCCGCGTCCCGATTCGGGATGCAGTGCCAGAGCCAGGGAAAGACATGGGAAGTATCCGGTATTTCCAGAATTTCGGCAGCAGGAAATACAGGCTGAAGCTCTACTGAACGGAGGTTCCGTCATGCCTGCCGTAATACCCTGCATACCACTGGGAAAAAGCCCTGAGCCCGTCACGCAGCCGGGTGGAAGGTCTGAAGCCGAAATCCCTTTCGAGAGGCCCCGTGTCTGCAAATGTTACAGGCATGTCCCCGGGCTGCATCGGTACCAGCTCCTTTTGTGCATCAAAATCGAAGTCCGCCGGAAGCACCCCCGCCGACACCAGCTCCTCCTGGAGGATATCCACGAAATCAAGCAGCTTCTCTGAATTGCTGCTCCCTATATTATATATTTTATATGGAGGATCCGGTAGACTGCCATTACCTGTCCGGCGCTCGGGCGCATGGCGCATTACCCTAACTAACCCCTCCACAGCATCGTCTATATATGTGAAATCCCTCATGCAGTTCCCGTAATTGAATATCTGTATCTTCTTTCCGGCCCTCAACTTGTCGGTAAAGCTGAAATACGCCATATCCGGCCGTCCTGCTGGTCCGTATACAGTAAAAAAACGAAGGCCTGTACTGGGAATATTGTAAAGTTTTGAGTAGGCATGGGCCATCAGTTCGTTGCTTTTCTTTGTGGCTGCATACAGGTTGACCGGGCAGTCCGTCCTGTCCCCGGTACTGCATGGAGTCTTCCTGAAATTACCGTATACACTGGAAGAACTGGCATATACAAGATGCATTACACCCTTCCTGCCGTTGTCATAGGAATGGCGGCAGGCTTCAAGGATATTGTAGAAACCTATAATGTTGCTTTCCATGTAGGAATCAGGATCCAGGATGCTGTACCTGACCCCTGCCTGAGCGGCAAGGTTCACCACAACATCCGGCCTGTATTCTTCAAATATGCCGTCTATGGCATGCCTGTCCGCGATATTGCACTTCACCGGCACAAAGCCGGGGAATCGAGCAAGTATTCCCAGACGGTACTTCTTTATGTTAACATCATAGTAATCATTCATGCTGTCTATCCCGACCACCTTGGCGTCATGGTATTTCTCCAAAAGACGCAGAGAAAGGTTGCTGCCTATGAATCCGGCAGCACCAGTCACAAGTATAGTCTTGGAATTCAAGCTTATGTTGTCCTTTAGCATAATATGATATCGTATTTACCGGATTTAATGTCTTCCGGCTTCATGAAAGACCGCACAACGACATGCATCCGATACCGGCAGTTCATCCATGGAATGTCCCGGAATATCGCCGGCATCGTATAAAGCACATCAGTCTTCCGCCATTCTCCATGCGATGCGGCAGATGTCACAATGCCTGGTGATTAATGCAGATGCCCTCAAGATACCACTTGTAAAGACGGTGTATGCCTTCGTCTATATCCACCTTATGATGCCAGCCCAGGGAATGCAGCCTGCTCACGTCGGTAAGCTTCCTCATGGTCCCGTCCGGCTTGGAGATGTCCCATTCAATGGTACCGCCAAAACCGGTCTCTGCCCGTACTTTTTCTGCGACTTCCTTGATACTCAATTCCTTCCCAGTACCTACATTGATATGACAGTTCCGGACTTCCGCTATCCCGTCCGAATTCTTTTCAGAAGCATCAAAAGTATCCTTGAAATCCACATTCAGGAGCACATGTACGGATGCGTCCGCCATTTCCTCGCTCCACAGGAACTCCCTCATGGGTCGTCCTGTCCCCCATAAGGTGACAGTCCCGGAAGTAATGCCGTACCTGGCGAGGACATCCGTTATCTCATCCTGTGCGGAATTGCCATCCACCACAGCCCTCACACCGCCATCAGTCACACTCACAGGTCTGAGAGAAAGATCCTTCCGCACGGCATCCCAATCACAGTCATGCATGCACCTGGCAAGATGGAACTTCCGGAGCATGGCAGGCAGGACATGGCTGTTCTCCAGATGGAAATTGTCATTGGGACCGTACAGGTTGGTCGGCATAACGGCAATATAGTTCGTCCCGTACTGGAGATTAAAGCTTTCACACATCTTCAGTCCTGCAATCTTTGCTATCGCATACGGCTCGTTGGTGTATTCAAGAGGGGATGTCAGCAGGTATTCCTCCTTCATAGGCTGCCGGGCATCCCTCGGGTAAATGCATGTGCTGCCGAGGAACAGGAGTCTTTTCACACCATGGCGGAAACTCTCCCCTATCACATTCTGCTGTATCTGAAGGTTCTCCCAGATAAAGTCTGCACGGTACTGGAGATTGGCCATGATGCCGCCCACATGAGCAGCGGCAAGCACCACCGCATCAGGCCTTTCACTGTCGAAGAAAGCCCTGACGGCTGCTCCGTCCAGAAGGTCGAGCTCACAATGGGTACGCCCGGTCAGATTGGTATATCCGCGCCGCATGAGATTGTCCCATATCGCGGACCCTACCAGACCTCGATGGCCTGCAACATATATTTTCGATGACTTTTCCAATATCTCCATATCTTCCTCCGTTTTCCGTGGCAAAGTTATCAATTATTCAGAATCTTCTATACCGTATTCCGAAATTTGGCAATTCTCATGTACCACATTACAGATCGTGAATCTTTTCGGCAATCCGGTCTTCCGCATGGCCGGCAGGTCCGCATAGCCCTAATCAGCAAAAATTTGGAGGCTGTCTGAAAAGAAAATTGTATTTTTGCGCGGTTAAGCCGAAATTTCTAATACACAATAAATATGATAAAGTCGATGACCGGATACGGAAAGGCAGAGACAATGCTTGAATCCGGGAAGCTAAGCGTGGAGATACGGTCCCTCAACGGGAAAAATGCGGACATAAGCCTCAAGACAACACTCCTTCCAAAAGACAGGGAGCTGCATGTCAGGCAGCTCGTGGCAGAGGGGCTGAAACGAGGCAGCATAGATGTATTCGTGAATTTCGAGGCCAATGCCGCCGAGAGCGCTAAACAGATAAACCAGGAGATGGTAATGGAGTATTTCCGTCAGATAAACGAACTCTCCTTAAAGCTATGCAGCGAATTTCCCAACATCAGCATGACCGACACCTCTTTCGTTCTCCCGTCCATACTCCGGATGCCGGATGTCATGGATACAAAAAAAGCAGATGTCATAAACGACGGGAACTGGCCGGCTGTGGAGGCATGCATCCGTGAAGCCATAGACAGGGTGAACGAGTTCCGCTCACGTGAGGGCGAGATACTCTACAAGGACGTAACTGCAAAGGTAAGCCATATCCTTTCGTAT
The DNA here is from genome assembly GCA_944325965.1 of uncultured Bacteroidales bacterium. Taxonomy (GTDB): domain Bacteria; phylum Bacteroidota; class Bacteroidia; order Bacteroidales; family UBA932; genus Cryptobacteroides. Next base: position 10,305 of record CALVCB010000026.1, on the reverse strand, counting down.
GTGGACCAGGTGGAGGCGTATGAAAAGGAACGGACCGACTCCATCAGGGAGAAGATCCTGTCCAGGTTCGAGGAACTGAAGCTCGAACCGGACCATAACCGGCTCGAGCAGGAAATGATATACTATATAGAAAAACTCGACATAAATGAGGAGAAGGTCAGGCTGCGCCAGCACTGCCGCTACTTCATGGACACGATAGACTCTGAATCGCAGCCGGGCAAGAAACTGGGCTTTATAGCGCAGGAGATGGGCAGGGAAATCAACACCACAGGCTCAAAGGCCAACCACACCGGCATCCAGCAGATAGTGGTCCACATGAAGGACGAACTGGAAAAAATCAAGGAGCAGAGCCTCAATATCCTGTAAATGACAGGTCACGCTGTAACGACAGTGACCTCTATACCCATCTCCTCAAGGTTTTCAAGATACACCTGAGGTATCTTGTCGTCTGTTATGATCTGGTCTATCTTGTCCAGGTCGCAGATTTTGCTGAACCCTTTCTTGCCAAACTTCGAACTGTCGACCAGCAGGACTGTCTTCTGTGCAGAGGACATCATCATCCGGTTCAGGTTGGCCTCCATCATGTTCGTTGTCGTGACACCGAACTCCAGGTCAACACCGTCCGCCCCCATGAAAAGCTTGCTGCAGTTGAAAAAACTGAGCATATTCTCCGCGAATGACCCGACCACCGACACCGAGCTTTCCCTTACCATGCCGCCAAGCTGGACCACGTCTATATATTTATTCTGTGAAAGTATGGAGGATACGGACACGGAAGCAGTTATCACTGTAAGGTTCCTGGCCGGCATCATCTCCCTTGCAGCGTACAGTATAGTCGTTCCGGAGGCAATCAGGATAGAGTCATTGTCCTCGAGCATGGATGCCGCCCTGCGCCCTATAAGACGTTTCTCCTGTACATTCTGCTTCTCTTTTTCATTGATATGCCTGTCACCTATGTATGGGCTGATAGGAATGGCCTTGCCATGTGTCCTGTAGAGTTTGTTCTGGGATTCGAGAGCCGTAAGGTCCTTCCTTATGGTCACTTCCGAGACATTGAGCCGTTCCGAAAGGTCCGTCACAGAGATGCTCCCCTGAAGCTGGAGTATCTCAAGGATATTCTTATGCCGCTCGGGCATGGAAGACATAAAATCACTGGTCTTTTCCTTGCTGTTCATATACCGGTTGATTGGTTATCAGCCACGAATTTAGTTAATTTTCCTGACTTTGAGACGTAAACTTGAAAGACAAGCGCCGCAAAGGGCGATTGCCGCCCCCAAAAGGAGGGCCTTGTACGGGGCCGACGAGTCAAAGTAGTTGAACATCATCGCCACCAGGGCCGCCCCTGTCGTCTGGCCTATGAGCCTGGCGGAGGCCAGCATGCCCCCGGCGCTCCCGGACCTGTGCGCAGGCGCCGAAGAGAGAAGTATGTGGTTGTTAGGCGACTGGAACAGACCGAAGCCCGCCCCGAAAAGCATTATCCTCCACACAAATCCGAAATGGGACACATCCTGCGGCATAAATGCCAGCAGACAGCACGAGACACTCATCAGGGAAATGCCGGCACCTCCGAGTATGCCCGGGTGGATCTTCCCTATCATCCATCCGGCAGCAGGAGCCACGAACATTATCGCCAGAGGCGATGCCGTCATTATCAGGCCAGTGCCTACAGCATCATATCCGTAGCAGTGCATCAGCAGGAACGGCATAGACACCATCATCAGCTGCTGGACGGTGAATGACAGTATGCTCGTGCCCACGGACATCGAGAACATCGGGATCCTCAGCAGGTCAAACGGCAGCATAGGGTATTCCTTCCGCAGCTGGGTCCGGACATAAATGAAACCGACCAGGAAAAACACTGCCACGGCTATCAGTATCTTGTGCCAGTCAAGCCCGTGGGAGTATGCCTCTATGCAGCCTATCATCAGGCCGAAAGTCGCTGCGTTCAGCACGGTGTCCGCCACATTGAAATGCCGTCCGACGACCCTGGTAGGATTGTCCGGGAGGAATTTCCGTCCCATGAACCATGTCACTATGCCTATTGGGATGTTGATGGCGAAAAGCCATTCCCAGGTAGCCACAGACAGGATGGCCGCCGCCAGGGACGGTCCGGTGACAGAAGCTATCGCCACCACCGTAGCATTGAGCCCGACCCCTTTGCCCAGATGCCTTTTGGGATATATGATCTTGATAAGGGACGTGTTGACACTCATTATCATGGCTGCTCCCGCCCCCTGGATGACCCTGGAGGCCACCAGTACATGGAAAGTATGGGACAGGGCGCAGAAAAGGGATCCCAATGTAAATACCACCACCCCGTAAAGGTATACCTTCTTGTAGCCGAAAAGCTCTCCGAGCGAGGCGAAAGGCAGAAGGAACATCATGATCACCAGCTGAAAAGCGTTTACTATCCAGATGGAATCCGACGGGGATATATCCAGGCGCAGGGCGATGGTAGGAAGGGCAACATTGCAGATGGTACCGTCCAGCACAGAGAGGAACAGGCCGCAGAATGTAGTGATTATGGCATAATAAATCTTGGGACGGTGAAGACCGTCCCATTCAAGATTACCTGTAATTTCACCTTTCATAATGCCGATTGCCCATCAATCCCTTACGGGACAATTCCAGCAGGAGAGTCAGTCCCCTATTTTCAGATTGCCCACATACAGGCCCCAGCAGCCGTCGGTCACAATGGTGACCGGCTTTCCGTCAAGGTCATTGACCTCTGTCGGGTCTTCAAGGAATGTGTGGGAGTGCCCACCGACAATCAGGTCCACGTTCCTGGTCTTCGCTGCCAGGAATATATCGGAATCCGGATTGCTGTCATAGCCCAGATGGCTCAGGCACATCACGATATCGCACTTTTTCACGTCCTTCAGATAGGCGGCGTACCTGTTCGTTACCTCAACGGGGTCCAAATATGTTATCCTGTCAGCAATGTATTTCTCCACCACTTTCGTCACATCTGTAAGCAGACCGATGACCCCTATCTTAAGACCTCCGCGGCGTATTACCGCATAAGGTCTGACTATATCGGCAAGGTCACTGCCGTAAAATTCATAATTGGCACAGACGGCAGGGCAGTCAAGGTTCCGCAGACGGCGGGAAAGTTCTTCCAGGCCGTTGTCGAACTCATGGTTTCCGAGAGCAGTCACGTCATACCCCATCGCGTTCATAAGCTCTACTTCAAGATCCCCTTTCAGAATAGTGAAATAGGAAGTACCCTGACTGAAGTCTCCGGCATCCACCAGCAGGACATTGCGTCTGCCGTCCGCCGCCCTGACACTGTCTATATAGGCGGCTCGTTCCACAGCTCCCCCAAGCCCGGCATCCTCACCTGACCTGACAGGGTCTATATGGCTGTGCGTGTCATTAGTATGCAGAATCGTGAGTCTCTGTGCCTGGAGCGACAGGGACATGCATATAACTGTACAAACAATAAGTATTCTATTCATAGTTTCATGTCTTTAGAAGCCGTTATGATACCGGAGGGGTAACATTATCTTATCTGTACCCTACCGTCAGTGTGGTATTCCACCGGACGGCCCGCCGCCGTGTCATTTCTGACAGCATCCATCATCACATCATATATTTCCACAGGGTATTCAGTGACTTCCAGGGCATTACGCGAGACATGAAGGTCATCTCCCCCGTCGAGAAGGAATGTGATGGTAGCCACCCCGTACACTTTTTCGTCATCCAGCGGCTCCCCTCCGATCTCGGCTGAGACCACCTTGCCGTCACTGGCCACTACACGGACCCCGCCAAGCACCTGGAACCGCGTTGCAGCCATCTGGTCCAGGATGGCCCTGACATCCTTTCCCTTTAGAGCGACATAGACGATATTGTTCTTGAACGGGAACATGGACATAATGTCATCTTTCAGGATGTCGCCCTCGGGCATATCCACCCTGATTCCGCCAAAATTGCCGACACCTACGTCCACATGTTTTCCCGACGCCTTCTCGACAGCACTCATTATATTGTCAATGAACCAGTTGGAAAGCGCGCTCTCAGGATATGCGTTCACCATCGTACGCGGAGAGTATCCCACGACCTCCTTGACAGGAGCCATGGCGGGCTGCGCCGCGATGACGCATCCGGCGACATCCGGGACGCTGCCGCCCCTGAACGTACGTCCATTCGGAGCATAATAGACAGCCCCTGCAACCTTTCCCAAAGCGCTTTCAACATTGTCCGCCCCTGGGACAGTGACCCCTGTCCTCGAACCGTCCATCCGGCTGCGGGACCAGATAAAAACAGGCCTGTCCCCTTTCTGCCTCTTCATGTTACGGCCATCTGCCGTCCCGGATACGGCCAGGACGGCAAGGGCTATAAGTATTATTGGCTTACGTAATAACATATTTTCAAAATATCGTTTCCGGAAGCTACTTCTGTTTCAACCATTTGTACAGGTCCTTGAACGAAGTCTTCTTCCCGAACATAAGTATTCCTATCTTGTATATCTTGGCTGAAAGGTAGGCTATCAGCAGGAATGTCAGCACCAGAAGCACAATAGAGAGCGCCAGCTCCCACGCAGGTACGCCGAACGGGATTCTCGCCAGCATGACTATAGGCGAAGTGAACGGTATGACAGACCCCCAGAACACCACCTGGCTGTCCGGCGACTTGAAGGCATAGAACGCTATGAAGAACGCCAGGAGCAGAGGTATCGTAACCGGAAGCTGGAGCTGCTGGGTATCGGCCTCGTTCTCCACAGCGGAGCCTATTGCCGCGAAAAGCGATGCATACAGCAGGTAGCCAAGCACGAAATACACCACGAAAGAAATGAGGATCATAGGATAGTTAATGTCCTTGATAGTCTCTATGACAGCCGCCATCTCGCTTGTCCCCTCCTCAGGAAGGGCAACCTGCATATTCATTCCGGAAGCATCGAGAGCCGCAGGGTCAACACCCATCCCCTCTGTCATCTGGGTCATCTGCTCGGTCTGCACATTGGCTGACTCTACGATGGAGTCAAATCCCACGAACGACCCGAAGGCAAGCACCAGCACGGCCGTAAGCACCACCCACAGGAAGAACTGCGTAAGGGCCACACATGCCACGCCTATTATCTTCCCGAACATCAGTTCAGTGGCCTTGACGGATGACACCAGCACCTCCACCACACGGCTCGACTTCTCCTCGATGACACTCTGCATCACCATGGCGGAGAACATCGCAATGAACATATATATTATAATGGAGAGCACAAGGGAGATCATCATATAGACCTCCGATGATGTAATCTTCTCCTCGCCGGAATCGTCAAGGGTGAAAGTGGACACAGACACGTCCGCCTTCACATCCTCAATGATCTGCCTGAGGCCTTCTATACGGTATGATTCCAGCCTGTACTCCTCGACGGCTTCATTGACCCTCGACCTGATGGCATCTTTCATGTCCACGCTCATGGGTTTTCCTGAATACGCCTCCACCGAGACGGTCCTCTTGACAGAGTCCAGAGGAGACACCACCACCAGGGCGTCGAGGCCCATCTCACTGCATTTCACCTTTGCGCTGTCGACAGGCATTCCGGTATAGTCTGTATATGTCGTGGTCTCGTTGTTCGTCATATAAGGCATCACTATGCCTGACTGGTCCACCACTGCCACTTCCTTGCCCTTGTCCTTGGTCATGAACATTATAACGCTCGGAAGTATGCACATTGCCGCGAAGAAGACGGGACCGAGGAAAGTAGTGAGAAGGAATGATTTCTTCTTCACCCTGGTCATGTACTCACGGCCTATGATGACATTGATAATATGTATGTTCATGGCTTATTCCTCCTCAGTTACAAGTTTTATGAAAATATCGTTCATCCTCGGCACAAGCTCCTTGAATGAATTGACCGTCAGGGAGCGGGAAATGACATGGCGGAGCACGTCATTGGTGTCCGCACCCTTGTCTATAGAAAGTACAGCCGTATGCCGTCCGGAATCATCATTGTCCGAAAGGACCTTGAAAAGTCCCGGGGCGGACTCTATGACGGAAGATGAGGTGTAGATGAGCTCAACGTTGTTGTTGCCGTACCGGTGGCGTATATCGTCAACCCCGCCGGTGATCACCAGACGGGACTTGTTGATGAGGGCGATGTTGTCACAGAGCTCCTCGACAGACTCCATGTTGTGGGTAGAAAGGACGATTGTCGAGCCGGACGCCTTTAGCTTGAGGATTTCATCCCGGATAAGCTGGGCATTGACCGGGTCGAACCCGGAAAAAGGCTCGTCGAGGATCAGGAGCGATGGCCTGTGGACGACAGTGGTTATGAACTGCACCTTCTGGGCCATCCCTTTTGAGAGTTCCTCCACTTTTTTGTTCCACCAGCTCTCTATCCCGAACTTGATGAACCATTCCTTGAGGGCTTCGGCCGCAGCACGCGAGCTCATACCCTTGAGCTGGGCAAGATACATCGCCTGGTCACCGACTTTCATTTTACGGTAAAGGCCTCTTTCTTCAGGAAGGTAGCCTATCTTCTCGACATCCGCCTGCGTAATCGGATGGCCGTCGAAAATAATCATGCCGCCACTGGGGATAGTAATCCTGTTGATGATGCGGATCAAGGTGGTTTTCCCGGCTCCGTTAGGTCCGAGCAGCCCGAAGATCATCCCTTTGGGAATGTCCAAGGACACGCGGTCAAGGGCGATCTTTTCGCCGAAACTCTTGCACACGTCTTTACATTGAATCAGGTCCATTCTATAATATATTATTTACATTATCATGCACCGCCCCGGCACTGGAAGTCAATTCAATATCCTGACCACCAGTTCAGTAAGCAGTTCTTCAGGTGAAGCCTCCCCGACATCCCCGCCCTTTCCCTTATAGTCGAACTCTTTGAGAAGGGCTATGACCGCCATGCATTTCTTCAGGGGATAATTCACAACAGCCCTGTCATACTCGCTGAAAAAATACGGATTGACATTGAGCACCTTGGCCTTCCGGTCATTGCCAGGATGCGGGTTTTCCATCAGCAGGGCCTCATATTTGAGTATCCTGTAGAAATGGGTGAACAGGGCACTGACCGCCATAGGCATGGCAAACTTCGGGGACGCACCTATGCATGAGGCTATCCTCAATGCCCTGGCGGAATTCCTTAATGAAAGTTCCTTTGTAAGCTCAAATATGCTGTACTGGCGGCTTATTCCCACATTTTTCTCGATGTCAGAGACTTCCACACGCGACACCCCTTCTGGAAGGTTTTTCATGAGTTTGTCCGTCTCGATGGCTATCTTCGAGAGGTCCGTCCCGGCATATTCACCCAGCAGGGATGCTGCATCAGGCGAAATCTGAAGCCCCTTGCCGGCGTAATATGCTGAAATCCATCTGGCCACCTCATAATCACGGACTGCGGAAGACTCGACGACTACGCCTGTCTTCATCACCGACTTGTATAGCTGTTTCCTCTTGTCAGCAGAAACACCGTGCATGCAGATTACAAGCACAGTGGAGTCCAAAGGCCTGCTGCAGTACATAGACAGGTCCTCCAGTGACTTCATCATCTGCGCCTCCCTAACCACTACAAGCTGGCGTTCGGCGAACACGGGATAACGGCGGGCTGCCGTGATAACGGTATCGGCATTCACATCGGCTCCATAATATATGGACTGGTTGAAATCCCTCTCGCTTTCATCAAGGGCATTCCGGATGATGGCTTCGCACACCATGTCAGGATAGAACGGCTCCTCCCCCATAAGAAGATAAACCGGCCGGAATATCTTTTTACGGGCGTCAGCTACAAGCTCACGGCATAGAGAATCAATATCTGCAAAACCTTTTGCCATAAGCCGCAAAATTAGTGAAATTTCAGAAATTCACCCTACAACCGCCGATAAAATCCAGTTAAACGTCAGATGATGTCCTCCCTGTCATGAAGGTCCTTGATGCGCAACTGGATATTTGCTATGCCCCTGTAATAGTTCTCGACGATAGAATAACAGATATCCACCGGGTTGCCTCCCTTTATATGCGCAAAATGCTCGGCTTTGTTGAAGGCAATCGCAGAAATATGATGATAGGGTTGTGACTCCTGTATAAGCTCGAGCTTTAGATGGCCTGCCTCGGCTCCGACCCTCCGTCCGTTGCCGTTGTCATAGACGTTCTCAGTCATGAATACAGGAGCACTGTTGCCTGGTCCGAACGGCTGGAACTGCTTGAGTATCCGGAAAAATTTAGGGGTAATCTGGTCAAAGTCAAGTTTCGAGTCCACCATTATAACGGGGGTAAGCATCTCCGAAGTGATCCTGTCCCCTATGAATTTCTCTATCCTCATGCAAAATTCCGGCAGCTTCTCCTCCCTTAGTGTAAGCCCTGCGGCATACAAGTGCCCTCCGAAATTGTCAAGCAGGTCGGAACAGCTCTCTATCGCATCATACAGGTCAAAACCCTGCACACTGCGGGCCGAGCCTGTCACGAACCCGTTAGACCTGGTGAATACGATGGTCGGCTTGTAGAAGGCCTCCACCAGGCGTGACGCCACAATACCTACCACACCCTTGTGCCAGTCCGGATTGTATACTATCGTGGCATTGCCGAACGAGAGGCATGACCCGTCACGCACCATCTCCAGTGCCTCCTGGGTAATCCTCCTGTCTATGTCCTTGCGTTCATTGTTATACTCATTGATCTCCCCAGCTATCCTGGCCGCCTCGTCCTCATCGTTGGCCGTAAGCAGTTCCACCGCAACCCGTCCGGACTCCATGCGCCCTGCGGCATTGATCCTGGGGCCTATCTTGAAGACGATGTCGTCTATCGTGACATGCGAAGGCTCAAGTCCTGACAGTTTCATCATGGAAAGCAGCCCAGTACGAGGGTTATCGTTTATCCTTTTGAGTCCGAAATGGGCGAGGATCCTGTTCTCTCCCACGACAGACACCAGATCAGATGCTATGCTGACCACAAGGAGGTCAAGAAGAGGGAGCAGCGTCTCGGGCGGTATCCCGCATGCGGCGGAATAGGCCTGCACCAGCTTAAACCCCACTCCGCACCCGGAAAGGTCATCAAAAGGATAATTGCAGTCAGCCCTTTTCGGATCCAGGACAGCCACTGCCGCGGGAAGTTCGTTCTCGGGAAGATGGTGGTCGCAGATAATCATGTCTATGCCCTTGGACGATGCATAGTCGACCTTCTCATTGGCCTTTATGCCGCAGTCAAGAGTGATGATAAGGGAAAATCCGTTTTCAAAGGCCCAGTCGATTCCCTTGAAAGATACCCCGTAACCCTCATCATAACGGTCAGGAATATAGAAGTCGGCCGCGGACGTAAGTCTACGGAGGAAAGAATATACCAGGGAAACTGCAGTAGTCCCGTCCACATCGTAATCCCCGTATACAAGGATTTTCTCGCCGGTATCCACCGCCCTGCGGATACGGGCCACAGCCTTGTCCATATCCTTCATCAGGAACGGGTCATGCAGATTTTTAAGGTCGGGCCTGAAAAACGCCCTCGCGTCAGCGAAAGTGGTAACGCCCCTCTGGACCAGGAGCAGGGCCAGCACAGGGTCCACTCCGAGTTCAGAAGCCAGGCGGTTCACCGTATCAGGGTCTCCCGTCTCCTTGAGTATCCACTTCTTTTCTTTCGGCATATCATACAAAGGTATACTTTTTTCCTGAAAAAGTCAACCTCTTTCCGGCCGCAATACGATTTATCTGCCGCATCATGCCAATATCACCGCAAGTGCGGCAAAAGCCCCGACTACGAAAACAAGCAGGAATACATTGACCAAAGATATTATGAACCCGGCTACAGCAAGACCGCGCGGAGACTTGAAAAGCCCGATGAAAGAGAACAGCAGGCCCAGGAACCATATCAGGCACCCGGCCAGCGGGGCCCATGAAAGACATACTGATGCAAGTGCGAGCACGAAACCGGCCGTACCCATGCCGTTTGTCTTGCGTACCTCATTGACCACAACAGTCTGCCTGGCATCCCGGCCCCTGTCCGGGAGCCACTCACCGCAATGGCGGCACTTTCTCACGCCACGTTCTATTTCCCCTCCGCAATAGGGACATTTGTCTATTATATACATAATTGCAGTTCAATCTGGACAAAGATAGGATTTTCATTTTTAAAATTAGAATTTATTATAGTACTTTTGCAAGTTTGGAAAATACTTTGTCCGGAAGGACATGGCAGCGACAAATCAGAAAAAATACATACATTATGGAAAACATGGACTTGAACGAACAGGAAAGGAACAGGAGAGAAGCTCTGACAAAGCTCAGGGAACTGGGCATAGACCCTTATCCTGCAGCACTTTACCCTGTAAATGCCACAGCACAGAAAATAAAGGACGAATATGACCCG
>CALVCB010000025.1 GCA_944325965.1 uncultured Bacteroidales bacterium | reverse complement strand
TCTGGGAAGGCCCTTCAGGGCCGCACCGGAGCGTCAGCGAGGTTTCCGTCAGGGAACCGAAGCAGCGCAGGTGCCGGCGGAGCGAAGCGGAGCCGCATGCCCCGACGGGGCTGTCACCGCCAGGTGACTGGGGTGGACAGACAGGATTTCTGGGAAGGCCCTTCAGGGCCGCACCGGAGCGTCAGCGAGGTTTCCGTCAGGGAACCGAAGCAGCGCAGGTGCCGGTGGAGCGAAGCGGAGCCGCATGCCCCGACGGGGCTGTCACCGCAGGTGACTGGGGGTGGACAGACAGGATTTCTGGAAGAAATCCTTAACGTCAGTCGACGGATTCCGGTCGTTGAAGTTAAGATATTGAATATTAATCTAATATAGTTAAAAGTAATTCGTCGAACTGACGTTAAATAAATCAGGACCGGAAAGGCTGGGGAAGCCTCCGGTCCTGATCCCATGAAATATAATGGGTGTCTGCTTGTTAAAGCGTTTCCTCCGAGAAGGAGTACGGCCTGTCGGATGCAGCTGTGCCCCTGTTGTATTCAGGGCTGCCGGACATCCTGAAGATGATTTCTCCGCCGGATGTGAGCTGCCCGTGGGTGAAATAGTTCCTGCCGTATTTTTTCCCTTCTGCCTTCACTTCTTTTACATAGACGTTTGTTTCAGAGTTGTCCTCGGCGGATATGACAAGCTCTTTCCCGTTCTGCAGATGGACTGTAGTCTTTCTGAAGAGAGGAGAACCGATGATATACTGGTCTGTCCCCGGACATACCGGATAGAACCCGAGTGCGGAGAATACATACCAGGCAGAAGTCTGCCCGTTGTCCTCGTCACCGCAGTATCCGTCAGGTGCGGCGGAGTAGAGCTTGTCCATGATTTCGCGTACCCTGTACTGGGTTTTCCATGGCTGTCCGCTCCAGTTGTACATGTATACCATGTGCTGTATAGGCTGGTTCCCGTGGGCGTACTGGCCCATATCCATCACCTGCATTTCGCGCATCTCGTGGATCATTCCGCGGCTGTCCATTCCCAGATAGCTCGGCATCACGAACACGGAGTCCATCATTGTGTTGAACCCTTTTTCCCCGCCCATAAGGTCTATAAGGCCTGCCGGGTCATGGAATACGCAGAAACTCCAGTGCCAGCTGTTGCCTTCGCAGAAATCGCGGCTCCAGTCCGTACCTTTGAAGTCGGGGCTGAACCTGCCTTCCGAGTCCCTTCCGGCCATGAGTTTCTTCTCGGGGTTGAATACATTCCGGTAGTTCATGGCGTGTTTCCTGTACTGGGCCAGTTCGCTCTCCGGTTTGCCGAGTTTTTTCCCGAGGGCATAGATGCACCAGTCGTCGTATGCGTATTCGAGGGTCCTTGCCACGTTCTTGTTTATGCCGAGGTCGCACGGGATGTACCCGTACCTGTTGTACTCCTCGAATCCCGTACGCCCGGCGTCCGTCCCTTTCAGCTGTGCGTTCGCCCCGTGCTTCACCGCCTCCCACAGGGTTTCTATGTCGTATCTTGAAAGTCCCTTGATGTATGCGTCAGCGACTACGGAAGCGGAATTGTTGCCTATCATGCATGCCCTCTGCCCCGGGGTCGCCCACTCGGGGAGGAAGCCGCTTTCGAGATATGCGTTGACCAGGCCTTCCTGCATCTTTTCGTTCATGTCCGGGTAGACGAGGTTCAGCAGAGGGAACAGGCACCGGAAGGTGTCCCAGAAACCTGTGTCGGTGAACAGGTAGCCGGGGAGCACCTTGCCGTTGTACGGGCTGTAGTGTACCCGCTCTCCCTGTGCATTGATTTCCGTAAAGTCACGCGGGAAGAGGACGGAGCGGTAGAGGCAGGAGTAGAAGGTGCGCAGGTTGTCTATGTTGTCGTCCTGGATCTCGATGCGGCCGAGCACTTCGTTCCAGCGGTCGCGGCCCTCGGCCTTTATCCTGTCGAAATCTCCGTCTCCCAGTTCCTTGAGGTTCAGTTCCGCCTGGCCTATGCTGATGAAGGAGGATGCCACACGGAGGTTCACTTCCTGCCCTCTGTCAGTGTCGAAGCCCACGACGGCACCGGCATGGGCGCATTCGGCCTCCGTCCCTTCTGACAGCTTCCCGTCACGGGCTATGGAGACAGATGAGAACGGCGTATCGGAGACTATCACGAACCAGTTCCTGAAATTATCCGGTACACCTCCGCTGTTTCTTGTCGTGTAGCCTACAATCTTGTTTTCTTCAGGTATGACCTTTATGTATGAGCCCCTGTCGAACGCGTCTACCACCAGGTATGAGCCGCCTCCTTCGGATGAAGGGTAGGTGATCCTGAAGCTGGCCGCCCTTTCTGTAGGGGTCAGCTCCACAGTGATGTCATGGTCCGCAAGGTATACGCTGTAGTAATAAGGAGTGGCAGTCTCAGCCTTGTGCGAGAACCAGCTGGCCCTCTCGTCCTGGCCGAACACCGGAGTGCCTGATACCGGCATGATAGAGAACTGCCCGTAGTCGTTCATCCACGGGCTCGGCTGGTGGGTCTGCTTGAATCCGCGGATCTTGTCTGCGGTATAGGTGTAGGTCCAGCCGTTGCCCATCTCTCCTGTCTGCGGAGTCCAGAAGTTCATTCCCCATGGACGTGCAATGGCAGGGTAGGTGTTCCCGGTGGAAAGCTCGAATTTCGACATTGTCCCAACGAGAGGGCTGGCATAGTCGACATAGGAAGTCTTCTGCCCCCATGCCGTGAGACAGGGGAGCAGAAGGCATAGGGCAATTATTGTCTTTTTCATTTTCATCTGCTATTCAGTATCTTTCAGTCCGGGGAATGACAGCATGAGAGCCGGTACACCGGATGCCGTATATGAGGATACTGCCTGAGAGGAGTCAAGCCTGTCCCCGAGCTTTTTGTTGGTAAGGTTTCGTGAATCGCGGTTCTTCCACCCTTTTCTGATGCTGCGGGCAATGAAGTCCAGATACTGCTTCTGGCCGCATTCCACGGTAATCAGCGGGATATAGGTGGCAAGGATGGCATTGTATATGCCCTTCTCGTCTTTCAGGTTGCTCTGGTCAGTGTCGCCCTCGGCCTTCAGGACGCCCGGTGCCGTCCTTTTCTTGTGCACTATGTAGTCCATTGCCTTTACTGCATTGCCGATATATTCCAGCTGCCCTGTTTCGATGTGCAGCATTGCGAAGGCGGCCATTGCCGTGGCCTGGTTGTACACGAGGGTCATCCAGTTCCCGTCCCCTTCTTCACTGTGCCTGGAATCGGCCACAGCGCCTGTCCTGCTGTCGAAAAGCCTTGTGGAACAGTATCCGTACAGGGTCTTTGCCTTTTCGAGGTAATCCTTGTTTCCGGTGCAGCGGTAGAGCTCCATGGCCGCGATTATGGTAGGGAAATTTATGCAGGACATTTTTCCTCTGCGCTTGAATTTCCAGTCCCAGTACATGGCGTTTACTGGTTTGAGGGGCTTTCCCGGCACCTGGATGTCATCGTCACCGCCGAAAGAACCGTATGCGTCGCGCTCGTTCCAGCCGGTGCCGTCGAAATCCGAGCTCTTGCCGTACCAGACCCTCTTGAACCCTTCTTCGGAAATGTCAAGGAATTCCTTGTCTCCCGTGAGCCTGTAGGCTCTTGCCAATGAGCCCACCCACCACATCATGTCGTCGTAGAGGTCCCAGTGGGTATAGTCGTACCAGTCGAAGGTGAATGTATTCTTGCAGCCTTCGAAGTGCCTGTACAGCAGGTCCATGTATTTCTTGTCCCCGGTGAGCCGGTACGCGTTCATTATCATGTCGAACATGGTGGCCTGGGTCCATGGCTGGGCGTCTGTCCCGTCCATGCCGGTATCCATGGAGAACTGGCCGGATCCATTGAAGAAACCGGCGACAAAAGAGTCGAATGCGAGTACTGCATCGCTTTTCGTGAAGCCGTAGTCCTTTCCTGGGCCGTTGCCGGCATTCCCGCCTTTAGCGGAGGCTGCCGCCGCCTGGCCGGAGATGAATATCCCGGCCAGGACGAATATGGCAGTCAGCATTCTTTTCATATTGCCGTATTATTTGGTGGTTCCCATTTTCTGCAGCTTGCCTTCAAGCATTTTGATATAGTAGCCCCCGACTACGGAACGTGCCTTGAAGCCGCGGTAGTTAGGCTTGTCGGTCCAGATCCAGTCTGACATCGGGACCCTGTCCACGGTTTCGTTCATGAATTTGTGTACAGGGGAGATGAATGCCTGGAATGTCTCCATGTCATCGGCGAGGGTTGCGGTCCACATGATCCAGTCGGTCTTTGTATAGGCCTTCCTGTTGTCGAGAGGGAGACCGTACTCGTTCTGGTGCTCAAGGTACCATGCCACTTCCTTTTCGTAGACTTCCTTAGGGAAAAGGTCGAGGCCGAGGAGCTTGTCCCAGACGATGTTGTATTTCTGGCTCCATGTACCAGGCTTGTCAAAAGTAAGCCTGTAGTGGTCGCCGTCATCTGCATTCTGCATCCATTTCTGTGCATAGTCCTTGGCTATTGCAGTGTACTTCTCCGCTATGTCAGCCTTGCCCAGCATTTCAGCCATCATTCCGTAAGAGGCAATGGCGACGATGGCTTTTGCAGAAAGGTTGACGTTGTGGGCGAAATGCCCTGCGAAGTCATCTGTACAGAGCTGGTTTGCCGGGTCAAGTCCGAATTCAACCAGATAGTCTGTCCATGTGGTAAGAGTCTCCCAGTGCTTCTGCGCATAGGAAGCGTCATTCTGTACATAGCTTACAGCAGCCGTGAGGATGATCATGTTTCCTGACTCTTCAATAGGCATGTCTCCTCCGTATA
This sequence comes from uncultured Bacteroidales bacterium, assembly GCA_944325965.1. Taxonomy (GTDB): domain Bacteria; phylum Bacteroidota; class Bacteroidia; order Bacteroidales; family UBA932; genus Cryptobacteroides. The sequence continues at coordinate 26,406 of CALVCB010000025.1, read as the reverse complement.
CCTGACCGTTGGCAAGCGGGTATGTCCCTATGTCATGTGCAGCGAAAGGCTTGGTCCATTTTCCGCTTTCCGAATAATAGAAGATATGGTTCATCATGGCCTTCGCGAGTTCAGGGTTGTAGTACAGGAATATCGGTGATGAAGGATAGGTAAGGTCCACGGTTCCGATGCATCCGTTGCTGTTGTTTTCCTTAGACAGCCACATGAGTTCGCCGTCAGGTGATTTCACAAGCTTGTGGGCTGCCATTATGTGCCTGTATGCCAGTGCGCACAGGTCTGCATATTCCTTGCCGCCGGCTGCCGAGGCCTCCTTCATGAGGGTGTTGTCGAACTCATAGCACCTTTTTTTCAGCTCATTGTACTGGGCATTGGCCTTATGGAACATGCCAATGATATTTGCATTTCCGTCTGCGTTCCAGTAAGGGCGCAGGTTTTGTCCGAAATACTGGATGGAGTAGATGTCATCATAGCCGATAAGGTATTTCCCTGATACGGCGGATGTATTCCCGAGGTCGCTGACGAGGGCCATCTTGGCATTGCCGTTTTCCCCTGAAGTAGAGGCAGGGAGAGGTGAGCCTCCCGTAAATGCCGCCCTGAGATGATCGGAATCACCTATTGAGGCTACGGTATTGCCCTTGTCTGCCGCAAGGTAGAAGTATCCCCAGTCGATTCTCAGGTCATCACCTTTCTTGGCCAGGATATTCTGCTCCTTGCTGCCCGACTTGACGAAAATGAGTTCGCCGTCAGTGAAGGTCTCGCTGGTGCATTCCTGGTATGGCTGGTCGAGCGCCCATCTCGGAGAAGCCTCGAGATAGAGGCTTACGTCATGCTTCTTCCCGTCGTTGGACCTGATGTCATAGCTGATGTAGTTGACCGGCCTGCTGACGAGGTCGAGGTCCTCCATGAAAAGCGGGGCGGAGAAGGTGAGCGCGAGGCTGACAGGACCGCACTTGAAGGTATAGTGCGTCTGGGTGGCCTGTACGTCTACCGATGTCTGTTCTGCTGTGAGCTCAAGCGCTGTATGCATCTCTTTCTGGATGAGCAGCCCGAAGTCCAGGAGTCCGTTCGCTACCGGGTTCTGGCACTCGGCCGTGATGATGTTCCTGCCTTTCTTGAGGGTGGCGACGGCCTCGTCCGGCACTCTGACCACTTCGTTCTTGTGGCATACGGCGCCTGTGTTGTGCACTTCTATACCGTTGATATAGAATATGGCGTCATCGTCGTTGCAGAACTCGAGGAATACCTTGTGCTTTGTCAGGTCCTCGTCAAGCTCGAATGTGCGCCTTACCCAGATGTTCGGGGAGGACCAGTCTGTCTTGGCTGTAGGTTCATTTACAGTCGTGCCGAAAGCCCCTTCCGCCTTTTTCCATGACGAGTCGTCGTAGTCGAGGGCTGTCCAGTTTCCGGAAGGCTTCTTTTCAGTGTAGTTCCCGTACCACTTTCCCTGCTGTGAGGTAGGGACGACAGGGGAGAGCTCGATGTCTTCCGTTCCCATGAAGCGGTATGACGTCCCGTCGACGCGGACAGCGCCGATAAGAGGGAAATCTTTTCCGGTCCAGTGCTTTACAGGTCCGTCATAAAGGTTGTCTGACATGGACCACGCGCTTGTGTACGGGTCGATGGTCACGAGCGGCCATGCCGGGGCGCGGAGATCGTTCTTGATTACCTCTGCGTACTCTCCGGTGCCGCTGCATGAGGCGAGGATGCCTGACAGGGGAGCGAGCCCGAGTAGAAATTTGTTGTTCATAGTGTGATTCTGTTGTTTATTGGTTGGTTTTTATTGTTGTCCTACCATGTGAATTCTATGGATACGCCTTCCGGACTGTTCTCATAGGACAGGAGGTATGTGCTGCTGGAGCTGTCCCAGCAGGATATATCGGACACTTCCCGGCCGTCCACTTTGACGCTTGCCGGCCTTGCCGGGAGGAGTATCCTGGAGACACCTGCAGTATTTACCGGGCTCTTTACGGTGTATGAATATGAATTCTTCCCGGTCTGCTCGCCGTAGGTCCTGCCGGATGCCGCAAGGACTTTCGGGCTGTCTTTCTTTACCCTGTCAATATCAAGGAAATAACCGCATTGCCCCGGGGCTATGTTCTTTGACTTCAGCACAGGAAGCTGCGGGTCGAACAGGTCAATCAGTGTCCCTGTGACTGTGTATGGCTCATCGCTCACGCTTTCATTCATCACTGCCACTATGTCGTACGCCCCTCTTTCCAGGTAGAGGCTGTTCTTGAATTCAACTTTCCCGGCCTTCGCCCTGTCTGAATACAGGCGGCATACAGTCTCGAGGAATTTCCTGTCGCCTCCTTCTGTGAGGACATACTCCTTGGGGTCTGACCTTATTATATATACGGTGCCCTTTCCGTACCTGTATTCGCCTTCAACAGCACCGGCAGGTATATCCATCAGTCCGAAAAGATGGTCTGACGCTGCTTTATAGCGCATGTCTCCGGTATTCCACCATTCCTGCACGGTCTGGAACGGGTCGTCATCCCTTCCGCTGTACAGGATTACGCCGCCTTTCTTCACCCAGTCGGCAAGATGCCGGTGGGCGGCGGGGTCGAGCGGTTTCATGTTTGAGTAAGACATCAGAAGGACTTCCGTGTCTGCGAGGGCCTCTTTGAAGCCGAGGTTCTCAATGTGGGCCGTTTTTACAGGTACGCCTCTTTTCAGGAGAGGGAGGGCCTGTCCGTAGAAGTTTGACAGCTGCGGGTCATCGTAGCCTTCGTGTGTGGGGAAACGCTGGAACATCAGTGAATTCGACATAAGGATGCTGATGCCGCGTGTGCCTGTGACCTTGTTTGTGGATTCAGGCATTGAGTTCAGGGAGTTGACCATCACCTGCATCTGTGTTGAGTAGTGTCTCGGGATACGGTCTTTCTTGTCGCTGTCCGGGCTTATCCTGTAGAGACCTTCGTAGATGCGTTCCGGCCAAGGCATGATCTCGTAGTCGGCAATGCCCGGATAAAGCAGCTGCGCAGTGAAGGTAGCTTCATAGTTTCTTTTGTAGTCCGCCCAGTCGCGTGCCCTGTCCTCTATCGGGTCTGTCAGGAAAAACATCTTGCGACCCGTCGGTGCGGTCATGGACTCCATCGAGCCATATTCGAGGTAGGCTGTCTCAAACACCCTTTCGGCGGCCTTCCCGTTGAAATAGTTCGGTTCGCGGGAGGTCCCGGTCCATACCTGTGCAATATATCCGTCTACGCAGGGAAGAGATGCAAGGCTTGCCTCCGGGCTTACTATCTGCCACTGCGAATAGTTTACCAGAGAGTGTGTAGGGACATAGCATTTCACGTCCATACCTTTGCTCCTGCCGTATTCCTTTGCATATGTGAAAACCTCATTGAGGGCTCTGTAGTAGAGGTAATATTTGAGTTTGTTGGCCAGATATGTGTTTTCCGGTGATTCGTGCTGCGGCCTCCAGTCGAACCCGTAGTACTCTTTCCATTCCCTCTTGAATGCCTCGCTGTAGCCGGCCCTTGCCCAGAATTCCGGCTCTTCCATGAAAATGGAACTGATTCCTGCGTCTATCACCCTTTTCACATGCTTTTCCTTCAGGTATTCAAGATAATTCTCTGAAGGGACAATGTACGGGACCATATGCCCGTGCCATATCGTATCCCCCTTTACGGTCACCTGCCCTTCGTCGAGATGCCATTCCCCGTCCCATTCTCCTGTAAAATAGTCCTGGTATGCCCCCCAGGCTATCCCTGTCATGAAATGGGTGACATAGCCCCTGTCCCGCCATGATTTCACCCTCTGCTCGAATGACATCCCTTTCCCGTTCCTGTCTGACGGGTTCCCGCCTACCCCGTAGACCATTACGGCGTCCGCCCTGTTGTCTATGGTAGGCCTCCATTCACGTGCAGTCTGGAATGTAGTCTTCACACTGTCTTTCCGGGGACCGGCTGCCGCCACGGCGGAACAGAAAAGCACTGCCGCATACAGTAAAAATGAGTTAAAACTCCGTTTCATTGTTGCGATTATCAGTTTGTGTCAAAATAATGCGCGAAGATAGTAAATGAATAATGAAAAATTATTAATAGGCAGAATATTTTGAAAAAACCTTGTTCTTCTAATTAATTTGCCTATATTTGCATAAGAGTTTTAATTTTTAATAATTCCAAATTAGAAAATCATGAAAGAATTGAAAGGGACTAAGACTGAGGCTAATCTTCAGGCTGCATTTGCCGGCGAGTCACAGGCACGCAACAAATACACTTATTATGCTTCAAAGGCGAAGAAGGACGGTTATGTCCAGATAGCCGACCTGTTCGAGGAGACCGCGAACAACGAAAAAGAGCATGCGAAGATCTGGTTCAAGCTACTTCACGGCGGTGACATCCCTACTACGGAGGAAAACCTTCTTGACGCAGCGGAAGGGGAGAACTACGAGTGGACAGATATGTATGCAGGGTTTGCAAAGGAGGCGCGTGAGGAAGGCTTTACAGAGATTGCAGTGCTTTTCGAGAAGGTCGCTGCCATCGAGAAGATGCACGAGGAGCGCTACCGCAAGCTTCTGGCCAATGTAAAGGAAGGCATTGTGTTCTCAAGGGACGAGGATATGATCTGGGAGTGCGGCAACTGCGGACATATCGTTATCGGCAAGAAGGCTCCGGAGCTCTGCCCTGTATGCAAGCATCCTAAGAGCTACTTCAAGATCCACGCTACGAACTATTGATTGGCCCAGGCCAATGACAATACGGAAGGGGCTGTGTCAAAATGAATGTTTTGATACTGCCCCTTTAAAATGACATCGTCTTTGCGTTAAATTATCTGCTTGTTACAGGTAGTCCTCGAAATACATTGTCACCTTGTCCATCAGATGGATGCGGTCCCTGCCCATCACATTGTGCTGTGCGCAAGGGTAAGGGAAGTAGTCCACCTGGACATTGTTTTTGATGCATTCCCGTATAAAGCTGAGGCTGTGCTCCCATACCACCACGTTGTCTACGGCTCCCTGGCAGATGAGCAGCTTGCCCTTCAGGTCCTTTGCCTTGTTGATAAGGCTTACCTTTTCATATCCGGCGCTGTTTTCGGACGGGTTTCCCATATAGCGCTCTCCGTACATTACCTCATACCATTTCCAGTCAATCACCGGGCCTCCGGCGACAGCCACCTTGAATATGTCAGGATAGTTGGTGATCAGGGAAATGGTCATGAATCCGCCGTAGCTCCATCCGTGGACGCCTATCCTGTTCCTGTCTACATACGGAAGGTCCATAAGCATCCTGATGCCTTCCATCTGGTCCGCCATCTCGGCCTGCCCGCACTGTCCGTGGATGGCCTTTTCGTACTCGGCACCCTGGTTCAGTGTACCTCTGTTGTCCTGCACATAGACGAGATAACCTCTCTGGGCCATATACATTTCCCACGGGCGGAGTTCCGCGAGCCACGTGTCCCTTACAAGCTGTGAGTGAGGACCTCCGTATACGTACAGGATGACCGGGTATTTCTTTGACGGGTCGAAATCCTTAGGTTTTATGAGGCGGTACCAGTTGTCGTATTTCCCGTCAGCGCTTTTCACCGTGCCGAAGTCCATCTGGCAGTACGCATATCCTTCAGTCGGGTCTTCCGCCCTGTATAGAGTGACGGCCGACCTGCCGTCCGATGATTTCAGGGATGTGACAGGAGGTGTCGTAAGGTTGCTGTACATGTCGATGAAATACCTGCAGTCCGGGCTCATCACTACCTCGTGCCACCCTTCCTCGAATGTAAGTCTCGCCGTCTTCCCGTTTCGGACATTCACCCTGAACAGGTGATTCTGCACAGGGGAGACCTCAGCTGAAGTGTAGTACACGTATTTTCCGTCATTGCCGACATATTCCACATCTGCGTCCGTCTCGGTAAGCCTGTGTATATTACCTTCTGTGTCGCAAAGATACAGGTTCTTGTAGCCGTCCCTGTTGTCTGTCTTGTAGATGAAATCGGTTGTGCTTCCTTTCAGGAACCAGACCGGGTTCTGGGGTTCGACAAACCTGTCGTTGTCCTCCGAAAGAATGGTCTTTACGAAATCACCAGTCGAAGCGTCGTACATGTTCAGCCTGCAGTGCCTCTGGCTGCGGTCGAGCACCTGTATGAAAAGGTATCTGTCATCAGGTGACCATGTTATGTTGGTAAGGTACTGCTCCCGTCCGAAATCGTCCGCCTTTACATAGACTGTGCTGCCGGAAGCCATGTCATATATACCTACCTGCACATTTTCCGAGTCCATTCCCGCCATCGGGTATTTTATCTCGAAAAGGGAGCCTGTACGTGTGGTGATGTCCAGAAGCGGAAAGGTGCCTACTTTTGTTTCATCCTTCCTGTAGAATGCCAGGCGGTTCCCGCTGCCGGACCAGAAGATCCCTCCGGTGATGCCGAACTCGTTCCTGCTGACGAACTGCCCGTATGTGATGTTGCTGTCATCGCTGGATGCCACAGTGGTGGTGCGGCCGTCCCTGTCACTGAAATAGAGGTCATTGTCAATGGTGAAGGCGAAATGCTGACAGTCAGGTGAGCCGGTGATGTTCTGGGAGCCTTCCGGAAGCACAGGCACATCTTCCTCCGGGAAGCCGCCTTTGAAAGGTGCGGATGCATCCTTCCCTGAAAGTATGTCCTTCACGGATGACATTTTAAGGAAAGTATGGCCTGCATCCGAGAATATCAGACTGTCCGATGTGCTGTTCCAGAAATAGTTGCATTTCTTCACCCTTGTCTCTGACGGAAGTACGGCTTCCTCCATGGTGAGGAGCTTCCCGTCAGACGGGTTGGCCGGACGGGACTTTACTACCCCGGTCTGGGCGTATGATACTGTACCTGCGCACAGTGCCAGTATACAGCATAGGATGTTCATTCTCATTTCAAATCATATAATTTATTGTTAAACGGGTGCAAATATAATCAATTATTCAATGGGGTTGTCCTATGGCCTTCCGCGGCGGATTTCAGATTAATGTAATTGAAACAATTCTTTAATCAATCATTAAGAATATATGAAGAAATTTGCCCGAAACAGTTGGCTTTCGAAATATAATCCATATATTTACGGAACAAAATACGCCAACTGATGACCATACCGACTAAACCAACTTATACTTTAACTCTATAATCTTTCTTTGTATGAGAAACTTTTCAAAAGTATTGGCAATGGTCCTGACGGTGGTCCCTCTGTCCCTGTGTCCTGCATGGGGGGGGCAAACTAATCAGGACAATTCCGTAACTGTACATGTTACGGACAAGTCCGGTTCCATGCCGGGGGCGAGCGTCCTGGTGCAAGGAACCACGAACGGCTCGGTGACTGATGCCGAAGGCAAAGCTGTCCTCTATGATGTAGCACCTGATGCTGTACTTGTAGTTTCATTCGTGGGCTATGCGACAGTGGAGGTTCCTGTCAACGGCAGGGCCGCAGTCAATGTCCTGCTGAAGGATGATTCCCTCGCCCTTGATGAGATTGTCGTCGTAGGATATGGTACACAGAAGAAGGCAAACCTGACAGGGTCGGTCGACCAGGTAGGCTCTGAAGTCTTTGAAGGCAGGCCGAACGCCAACTTGAGCCAGATGCTCCAGGGGCAGATTCCGAACCTCAACCTGAAATTCACCGACGGCCGTCCCAACAGTTCCCCGTCCTACAACATACGAGGAACCACATCAATAGGCCAGGGAGGAAGTGCCCTTGTCCTTATAGACGGCGTGGAGGGCGACCCGAGCCTTCTGAACCCGAACGACATCGAGTCAGTGTCCGTGCTCAAGGATGCCGCATCCTCTGCAATCTATGGGTCACGTGCCCCGTACGGAGTGGTGCTGATCACCACCAAGGGTTCCACCAAGGGAAAACCGACGGTGACTTATCAGGCCAACCTCTCTTTCGAAATGCCTACCACCATTCCGCAATATGTCACGGACGGTTATACGTATGCAGACCATTTCTACAAGGCATACTACAACTACAACTTCTCCAACCCTTCCGGAATAAACAAGACCATGGAGTTCTCTACCGCCTGGCTCGCCGAATACCAGCGCAGGGCGGAATCCGGGAACTATGAAGTCCTGGTGAGCGACGGGAGCATTGGTACTGCCGGACGCTGGCTGTACTATATCGAAGGGACGGATTACATGGATGCGCTGTACAAGGACTTTTCTTTCAGCCAGACACATAATATATCCCTGTCAGGGTCCGATGACAAGTTCGACTATTATGTGTCCGCACGCTACTATGACAACAACGGTATTTTCGACACTACGGTCAATCCAGAGTCCTACAAGATGCTCAACGGACGCATGAAAATGGGATATCAGGTGACACCGTGGCTGAAGATTTCCAACAACACCGATATCGCATGGTCGAAGTACGTCATGCCGCAGACATATTCCGAAGGTAACGGAAATATCTGGAGGAATATAGCCGATGAGGGGCATCCATGCTCCCCGATATGGAATCCTGACGGCACGATGACCTATTCTGCGGTATATTCTATCGGTGACTACCTTTACGGCAAGAGCAACCGCCGGTACATAAACAAGCAGGTGCGCACGACATTCAATGCGCAGGCCAAATTCTTCGGTGACAGGCTCCGCCTGAATGCCGACTTTACCTACAGGAACAAGGATTTCAATACTACGGTAAAGAAGGTAAAGAGCGAATATTCCCGCTCCGAAGGGGTTGTGGAGACCATTACAGGAACGCAATCATACCTGAGCGAGACCATCCGCAACTATGAGTACATGGCAACCAACGAATATGCCGAATTCGAGGATACTTTCGGAGGAAAGCACTATTTCAAGGCCCTTGCCGGCTTCAATTACGAACAGCAGACATACAAGAATACATATGCCTACAATGATGACCTGCTCACTCCGGATGTAGACAATATAAACCTGGCCATGGGGACGGACAACCGCAGTACCACCGGTGACTATTACCGCTGGCGCAATGCGGGTGTCTTCGCGCGTATAAACTATGCTTTCGATGACAGGTACCTCATAGAAGTGAACGGCCGCTATGACGGCAGTTCAAAATTCCCGCACAGACAGCAGTGGGCGTTCTTCCCTTCCGTATCTGTGGGCTGGAGGATTACTGAGGAACCTTGGTTCAAAGTCAGCAAGAATGCTGTCACCAATATCAAGGTCAGGGCTTCGTACGGAGCCCTCGGAAACAGCAATGTCGGCAATTATGCCTACGACGAGACTTTCGATTTCAGCAATGGCCGCATCATCAACGGCGTTAAGGTCCGCTATACCAGCGCGCCTTCGCCGATTCCCGAATCGCTGACATGGGAGACAGCCAGGACCTTCGACGCCGGTCTTGACCTGAGCTTCTTTTCAGGACGTCTTTCATTTACCGGTGACTATTACATCAGGCAAACCCTGAACATGTATACGGTAGGGCCTACGCTTCCTGACGTCTATGGCGCAAGTTCCCCTAAAGGAAACTATGCCGAGATGACCACCCGCGGATATGAGTTCATCATCAGCTGGAACGACAGTTTCAACCTTGGAGGCAAACCGTTCAACTACAGTGTCCGGGCGTCACTTGCAGACTATTATTCTGTCATTGACAAATACAACAACGCGACCAAATCGCTTTCCACCGCTGCCTACAACACGAGCTATTACGAGGGCATGAGGATCGGCGAGATCTGGGGATTCGTCTCCAACGGGCTGTGGCAGACCCAGGAAGAGATCGATATTGCCGAAGCAGGGGCCCAGGCTGTCGGACAGCAGTATTACAACCCTCTCATGCAGACATCAAAGGACTATAAGCTGCATCCGGGCGACATCAAGTTTGAGGACCTGAACGGCAACGGATACATCGACCGGGGAAGCAACACTGTCGATGATCCGGGGGACCGCAAGATTATAGGCAACTCCGAGCCGCGCTACATATACAGCTTCGGCGTGGACTTGGAATGGAACAATATTTTTGTCAGTGCGTTCTTCCAGGGTGTCGGAAAGCAGGACTGGTATCCGAGCAACGATGCATCTGTCTTCTGGGGCCAGTACAACCGTCCTTACAACCAGATGCCGGAGTGGCATCTCGGGAATTACTGGACTGAGGATAACAGGGATGCGTATCTGCCGCGCTATACCGGGTACTATGCCCCGTTCTACAAGGGAACGAACAACGCCAACACGAGGTATCTGATGGATGCTTCATACATACGCTTGAAGAACATACAGATAGGGTATACCCTGCCGCAGAAATGGACCAGGGCGGTCAAGATGCAGAAGATAAGCATATTCTTCTCTGGCGAAAACCTTTGGACGTGGTCTCCTATGTACAGATACACGAGGGATATCGATGTCACGGCCAACATATATGGCACCGACTCTGTCCTTTCCTCCACGGGAGACGGCTATAACTATCCTACCATGCGTTCATTCAGCATCGGAGTTAACTTGACATTCTAATTTTCCGGAACATGAAAAAGATTGGATATATATTCTTATCGGCCCTGCTGCCGCTTGCCGGGGCCTGCGACCTGACGGAAACCCCTCAGGCCGAAGCCGGACGCGATATGGTCTTCGGATCAGAGACAGGTCTGCAGAACTATACATACAGTTTCTACAACAACCTTCCTGACTATGACAATGCGTTCAGGATCAATACTACAATGGACAATGCGGCCAAGAACCAGACAAGCACATATGAAGTCGGTGCCTATACCACCAACACATCTACGTCATGGAGCTGGAGCGCAATCAGGAATGTCAACTATTTCCTGAAGTACAATGTCGATCCTTCCGTATCCGAAACGGTCAGGAACAACTACACGGGCATCGCTCGCCTATTCCGTGCCTACCTCTATTACGACAAGCTCGTGCAGTACGGTGAGGTCCCGTGGATAGACACCCCTCTGGAGCCGGACAGCCCCGAACTTTACAAGACACAGGACAGCAGGGACGTAATCATAACCAATATCATCAATGACCTTGACTATGCCTATGAGAACATCACCGAGACTGCCATCACCCCGAATTCCAATACGGTCAACAAATGGACAGCCCTGTTCTACAAGGCAAGGTTCTGCCTGTTTGAGGCTTCGTTCAGGAAATATCATGCAGACGGTGGAAGCGAGTTCGGCAGCGAATACCTGAAAAACTGCACGATAACAGCAGAAGAACTTTTCGCTGAGGCAGCTGATGCTGCAGAAACAATAATTAATGAAGGACCGTACAGCCTGCATACCACGGCCGATATATATACCGGGGACGGACGCGGGGCATACAGGGACCTCTTCATAAGCGATAACCCTGTTACGGAAGAGGTCATGCTCGCCCTGTCTCTCGATCCGGTAATGCAGCTGGGAGAAGCCAACTGGTACTACAATTCATCCACATACGGACCTCATCTGTGCATGACACGCGCCTTTGCCAAGACATACCTCAACCTTGACGGCACAGTGTACAGCGAGAAAAACACGGACGGAAGCTACAAGACTTTCCAGGAGGAGACGACAGGAAGGGACTACCGTCTGAACCAGACCATAAGGGGTGCTGACTATACCTGCAAGAACTCCGATGGCGAGTATGTCCTCACTCCGGCCAACATGACAGGACATTCGCTGACAGGATACCAGTTTACAAAATATGTCATGGACGATGTCGCTTTTGACAATGCACGTACCAATTACAATGACATCCCTCTTGCACGTTATGCCGAGGTGCTGCTGAATTATGCCGAGGCCAAGGCCGAGCTCGGGACCCTTACCGATGAAGACTGGAGCATTACGATAGGCGCTCTCAGGCGCAGGGCAGGGATAACCGGGGGCGACCTGGATACAAAGCCGACGACTGTCGATCCGTATATCCAGTCTATCTATCCCGGCATCAGCGACCCGGTCATCCTGGAGATCCGTCGTGAAAGGGAGATAGAGCTTATCCTTGAAGGCCTGCGTCTGAATGATCTCAAGCGCTGGGCATGCGGGGAACTTTGGGAGGCCTCCCCATGGGACGGGATCTATATCCCGGCAATGGACACGCCTCTGGACCTGAACGGCGACGGGACATATGATGTCTATGTTACCGAAGATACCGGTTACAGCGGCTCATACAAGAGCATAGCCATGACAATGGAGGGCAACCAGCAAGCCGTAAAGCTCGAGGATGATCCGGAAGGCGGCTATAAATTGAATTATGTAATAAGCCGTGAATGGAATGACAACATGTACATTTACCCGATCCCTGAGGTCGTAATACAGAAGAACACGAATCTGAAACAGAACCCTGGATGGAATTAAAAATCAGGAAAAGATATGGATACTGTAAAAATACTGACCGGCATTATAGCTGCATCCCTGGCGGTATCAGGCTGTCTGAATGACCCCCAGGTGGCGGTACATGCCAGTTTCACAACTGAAAAAGATGTTTATGAAATCAACGAGGACATATACCTTACCAATACGTCATATGCAGAGAATGCAAGGGTGATAGCCAGCAAATGGGAGTGGGGAAGCCAGCATATGTGGGGACTGCAGCCGGAGACTCCGATTTCATTCGAAAGGGTAGGAGAGTATGACATAACCCTCACTGCCACATCAGACATCGGTAATGTTTCTGATGTCTTTGTAAAGACCGTCAAGATACAGGACACGAACATACGTCCTGTGGCTGATTTCACATACGAGCCCCAGACAGGGCTGCGTGCTGGTGATACTGTCACCTTCACGGACAAGTCGAGCGATGAGGACGGAGAAATAGTGGCATGGGAGTGGAAGTTCGGCACTACAGTCGTGACTGAACAGAATCCGGAATTCACTTTCACGGAGTTCGGCGACATAGAGGTTACACTCACCGTGACCGACAACATGAAGGGCACGGGATCCAAGACCGTAACTATCCATGTAGACAAGAGCGAGTTCAGCCTCGAGCTGCTCTGGGAGCAGGCATATGAGACGGACAAGGAAGCATATGTCAAATTCACTTCTCCTGCGACCAGTGCAGACGGAAGCATGGTATATGCCCTGTCGTCCGGATACCACCTTGCCGCATTCACCAGGGACGGGCAGAAGATGTGGACTTTCGACGGAATGAAGCACAACCCTAATGCGTATATCAAGGGCATGGAGGAAAAACGCAGCGATTCATGTGTTCCTGCTGTCGATGAGGACGGGACAGTGTATATCGCCCTCGGCTACAATGAAGATTCGAAGACAGTGGCTGACGGCTACGAATCGGGAGTGTATGCTGTCAACAGCGACGGTACTGAAAAATGGTATTTCGCTTATGGAAGCGCACGCTATATCTGTCCGACTCCTGTAATTATAGGAGACCAGATCATCCTGACGACAAAGTCAAATCCTACTAAGGATAAGGATGAGGACCTGTGGAACCAGTACGGCAGTCTGGACAACGGGCATATTCTGAACAAGAATACCGGTGCTTTTGAACAGATGTTCAAGGTCAAGAGAGGAAGCTATGGAGGAAATATAGGATTCAAGGACGGCAGATATATCACTCATTGCGATGCAAAATACGGATCCAGGATATATTTCAATGAAAACGGCACTTGGAAACATTATGGAGATGACGATACCCAGAAGTCCCCTAAATCGCTCGGAAGGCTGGACGGTGTTACGGAACTCGAGACAGGCAATTCCAGCCAGATGGCTGCAGACCGGGACGGGAAAGTATATATCGTATATGAGAGTGTGACAGGAAGGGTTTCTTCGACATCTGTCCTGTATTGCTATGATACGAACAAATTCGTGAAAGACATTGACACTCCGTTCGAACCGGACTGGGCAACAGGAATCGGAGGGTCCGTAGGCAGATATGAAGGCAACGGTGTGGTTCTGGGTGCGGACGGGACTGTATACGTGGCGACCAAGACCACCGGAAGCGAGATAGCGCGGGTGACTGCAGTGTCATCTGCCGGTAAAATCATCTGGGAATCCGAAGCGGACGGCAACATAGCAGGGTCCCCTGCAGTTGACAATGAAGGATACATCTACTACAACGACTATTCTCTCGGAAAGCTTGTGAAACTCGACCCGGCTACAGGCAAGAAAGTTGCCGAGATACAGTTGGGAGATGAACTCAGGTCATCTCCTACCATCAGCTGTGACGGCACAATATACTGTACCGGAATGAAGGACGGACTGCCTACTCTGTTTGCAGTAAAAGGCACTGCCACAGGTCATGCTGATTCATGGTCCCAGCTGAGGGGAAATCCTTCCAAGACAGGTGTATTGTACTAAATCAGAAATCATGAAAATGAAAATTTTTTTATTGGCAATTATTGCATTTGTTCTTTCTTCCTGCAAGTCCGATCCTGTGATAAACAGGGTCGGCGGCTGGGAGGACGAGGAAGAAGTCACGACAGGAGAAGAGAACACTCTACTTGTAGGATCGTTCAACATACGCTATTACAACACTTCCGACACCTATCCGTGGTCGGTACGCAAGGATGCCGTAATGACTTTCATCAATGACAGGCAGCCGGATTTTCTCGGACTGCAGGAGATACGCTCGAGCCAGGCCCAGGATTTCGTCTACGAGCTCAGTGAAGACTACGGTTACTATGACATCAACAGGGATACCGGGACTTCCATCAGCGGCAGCAGCGGTGAAGGCGTCGGGATCCTGTACAAGAAAGACCGGTTCACCATAGAGGACAAGGGGTTCTTCTGGCTGGCGGACCCTTCGGACAAGCTCCCTGATGAAAATCCGGACGGGACATTCTCCTCATGGAACAGTGCATGCCGCAGGGTAGTGGTGTGGGTAAAGGCCACGGACCGGCATCATGATGACATGACCGTCTGGTTTTTCGCCACGCATTTCGATCACAAGAGTACGGATGCAAGGCTGAACTCCAGCAACCTGACAGTGGATAAGCTGCATGAAATAACAGGAATTTCCGACCTTAAGGGCAGCGGGACGCCTGTTTTCCTCGTAGCGGACTTCAACTGTACATATACTTCGTCGGAGCTTGCTCCGATAAGGGCTTCCATGAACGATGCAAGGACTACCGCATCCGAGTCGGAGCCTGACCAGCGGACCCTCAATGGCTTCGGCGAGACCTCCAATTCCATCATAGACCATATTTTCTATGGCGGTGGGGTCACTGCTGACAAATACGATGTGGTCACCGATGACTACGGCGTCGCCTACATCTCGGATCACTATCCGATACTTTTGCAGTGTACCTATGAATAATTCCTGTTCCAGCCTTTTGTACACCAGAATATAAGGAGGAAATAATGAAAGGATTTACAGGATACGCGATAGCCTTTTTGTCTGTTATCGCATTGGCGGTCTCCTGCAATGATGGGGAAAGATGGGTGGACTTCTGCCAGCCGGTATATTTTGCCGGTTCTGATGGAGACTGGCTGAGCCTCAATGTAGAGTCGTATTGATACCGGCAGGACCGTTGAAGATGTGACGGCCAGATACAGGCTGACACCGGCCAGGTGATTTGTCTGGCAGGACTTGAAGCGATGATATAAAAAAATCCCGGACCTCGCCGTCCGGGATTTTTTATTGCCGTCTATCTGACTTTGACCATCTCTATCGGCTGCTCCAGCACCTTGTCCAATGGATGCACCTGGTAGGCGACCTTGTCGAAGTTGATGGACTTCAGGTCGATGCAGCGGATGGTGGAATTCCATGCGGTCCTGTAGTAGAAGCGCAGTGCGGACTGGTCGGAGGAGGTGGTCCACTGTGTCGCGCTCGGGATGTCGGCAGGGGCCTTGCCCGTTTCATGCTCCACTCCGATAGGTATGTCGAAATTGTTCAGTATCTGGAATGTCTCCTTCACAGTCTCGAATGAGGTGGCGTACTGAGGAGCGGTGGCCTTGTAGAAGGCAGCCCTGACGAAGCGTGACGGCGGTGTGACGTCGCCCGGGATTCCGAGGAAGCCTGCTCCCGCGCCGAACTGCCTGAGAGTCACGTTATCAGTGAGCTTGTTCGGGTTGGTCTGGCCCGGGAAAAGGTTCACATAATTGTTCAGGTTGGTCATCTGCCACTTGAATCCGGGAGAATTGGTCAGCACCCCGAGGGTGTTCTCGTAGAAATGCGGTTCCCCGCCGGTAATCTCCAGCACCACCTGCCGTCCGCTCCTGTCGGCTATCCTCCAGTGTGCGGTACCGGCCTGAGGGTCGGTTGCTACGATGTGTATGTCTTTTATAGCCTCCTCCACCTGGTCTACAGTAGAGAAACTTGCCAGGATCCACCCGGCGAGCTCCACATCCACCATTGTCGAAGAGTTCCTGGAGCTGTCGTACTCCTCGTACTGCCCGTATCCCGGGAAAAAGAACAGGCCGGCGGACAGCCCCGCCTCGTTCATCCCCTCGGTCACGAAGCTGTCCTGGACCACTGAAATGCCTGCATATCCGTATCTGGACGAATAGGCAAGGCCGTTCTGTCCTGAAGGGGTGATGGAGACGGTGGAATGGTTCCGGGGTACGATGACATACCGGCTTTCAAGGTTGCTCCCGCCCCACTCGCATGTACGGGCGAGGACTATGCTCCCGTCTGCGGCCTTCAGGGATATTCCGGTGCAGGCGCCCGACGGTATTGCAGGAAGCAGGGCCATGCCCAGCGCCGCTGCTCCCCAAAAAAGATTCTTCTGTTTCATAATCAAATTGTTTATGCCTGGAATCCAGGCTGTTTTCCAAATGTTTCCCGCCCTGCGGCCTCACCGTACGGCAAGTATGTCATCTACGATATATTTCTGCTGCCCGCGCCACGGAAGGGCTCCCAGGTATTCTTTATAATGCAGTTCCACCGTTTTCCCGCTGCAGCGCATCAGTGAATCCGCCAGGGCCTTGTCCGTGATTGAGAACTCGAATTCGTACGACTGTATGGTGGTGCTGGTGTTCTTTGCCCCCTTGGTGAACCCTGCCTGTATGGCCTTTCCTTCGTAAGTCTTGAAAATATAGCCTTTATAGACGACGAAGTTGAGTTCGCCGGCTTTCACACCTTCTCCGAACACGAAATAGAACCTGAAGTAGATGAACAGGCCCAGTGCAACCGCTGCCGTCAGGCAGGCAATAGTGATGACTTTATGTTTCAGAGTCATGGCTTAAAGTGTTTATCCGTTTATATAAGTATCCCGCAGCACAAGAGCAGTCCGATGAACGGGGTCTGCTGTCTTTTTATGCATGGCTTTACAATAGCCGTGTTTATTTCAGGAAAATCCTTTACGGTGTTGTATGCCGCGATAAAATCCTTGCCCGTCAGGTATTCTCCTTCCTCGGCTCTTTTGGACCCGGGCTTTCCTCCCTTCACGAAAAGGCAGCTGCCGACAAAGGTCACGCTGTAGCTGATTCCAGTCACTGATGTGAAATACTGATGTTCCTTGACATAGGATACTATGATTTCCCATATCGTTTTTCCGTCCATCTGCCTGTACTGTTCCTTGATTTTCATGTAAATCCGTTTTCACACGCTCTAATATAGCAATAATTTGCATAACGACAACGGCTTCCTTTGTTTTTGTCAGGCCAAGCATGTGTCTTGTTTGATAAAAATTCATAAATTTGACAGTTGAACTTTCATGAAATGATGCAAAAAAATAAATTGAAAATAAATGTCAATTCCGAGATCGGACCTCTGGAGGCAGTCCTGCTGCACCCTCCAGGCGCTGAAGTCGAGAACATGACTCCGAGAAATGTCCAGAGGGCCCTTTATAGTGATATCCTTAATCTGTCGATAGCACGGCAGGAGTACCGGCAGCTGCACGGTGTACTTTCAAAGGTGGCTGTGGTGTATCTGGTGGATGACCTGCTGGCCGACGTGCTGGACAACAGAGAAGCCAGGACAAAGCTCCTGCAGCGGATATGTGTAAGCGAGGATGCCACAGCCTATTACGGTCTTCTGTTGGATATGCCTTCCAGAAAGCTTGCTAAAGTGCTTATAGAAGGACTTCCTGCCAGAATTGATACGCTGACAGCTTTCCTTAAGAACGAATATTACGCATTGTATCCGCTTTACAATTTCTATTTCACCCGTGATGCCGCAGTGACCATGGGGGGTACATCTCTCGTCTGCCGCATGGCCAACAAAGTCCGTATGCGCGAATCCTACATCATGGACGCAATCTACCGCGCCAGCGGATATTTCGACTGCAGTGTTGTGGACGCCAACGACTTCCAACCGCAGAACTCACCTATAATGATGGAAGGTGGAGATATCCTAGTCGCCAGGAATGATATTCTTCTGCTCGGGAATGGCTGCAGGACAAGTACCCGCGGGATAGACTTCATGGTTGAGAGACTATGCCGTGAGCACGACAGGGGCAGGTTTCATGTAATCGTACAGCAGCTGCCTCCGGAACCGGAATCATTCATACACCTTGATATGGTGTTCACTTTCCTGGACAGGGACAAATGTATGATTTTCGAGCCTCTAATCCTCGGGGACAACCAGTACCAGACAGTCCATATTACAATAGACGGAGGAAAAGTCGCAAGAATCAATTCCGTACCGGATATCCTCACTGTGCTTAGAAAGCTCGGGATGGACCTTGATGCCGTGGTATGCGGAGGTGCTGACGAATGGGACCAGGAAAGGGAACAATGGCATAGCGGGGCCAACTGCTTTGCTATTGCACCGGGAAAAATCATTACGTATGCCAGGAACGTGCATACACTTGAAGAGCTTGACCGTAAGGGGTTCAATGTCGTGAGCGCTGACGATGTGGTCTCCGGAAAGGAGTCCATAGACGGGACAGGTCTTTATGCCGTAACAGTAGCCGGATCCGAACTCCCTCGCGGAGGCGGAGGTGCCAGATGCATGACCATGCCGTTGTCGCGGAGAGAGATAGTCTGGTGATAACTGAATAAAAAAACTCCTCCTATTTCCCGAACAGCGGTCTTGAAAGCAGGTTGATGATGATGTAGGCGAGGAAAGAGAGCAGCACTATCATAGACCAGTTCAGTCCGAGGGTCATTACCAGGATGGCCGCCACTACGACTGTGCCGAAGAAGGAGATTCTCTGCCTGTAGAGAGGGGAATCCTTGCTTGTCCCTTTCTTGACCTTCAGGGAGAACATCGGTATTTCGCTCACCATCAGTGCAGAAAGGACAATGCTCAATGTCGGGATGAATACATGTCCGGCTGCCAGCGGTATCATGAAGCTGTCGCTCTGATGCAGAAGGTAATATGTAAGCGAACCGCATATCATGGCGCTTGCAGGAGTCGCCAGCCCTATGAAATTCTCGCTCTGCCGCTCGTCGACGTTGAATTTCGCCAGTCTAAGTACGGAGAACAGGGCAATGACCAGTGGTACATAGCACCAGAAGGTCGTCTCTTCTCCCAGCTGTATCATGAGCTTGTGCAGCATCAGTGCGGGCAGGAGACCGAAACTAACTGAATCAGCCAGTGAGTCAAGCTCTTTCCCCATTGGTGAGTATGCCCCGAGCGCCCTTGCGGCAAGCCCGTCAAAGAAATCGAAGACGGCTGCGGCTATCATCAGCAGGAACGATATGTCAAGCCTGCCGGAGAATACGCACAGTATGCCTGCTATTCCACTGAGCAGATTCAGGGAAGTGATGGCATTCGGGATGTTTCTTGTTATAATGTTCATTTTTATACCGTACGGAAGTGATTCCGCAAATATGACCGCCCTGCAGTCGATAAGGCAGCCGCAGGGCGGTCATGCAAACTATTTTATACCGAGTTTCTTCTTGATGTCTTTAGGAAGGGCATCCTTGTGTACAAGGAAGTTCATGGTCTTGTATTTCACGAAGTTATCCGATATGTACCAGATGCCGTCGTATTTCCCTGTCACGCCCCATGAGTTCTTGACCATGAAGAAGTCGTTGCCGTTCTGGTCTTTTGCAAGGCCGTAAATCTGCATACCGTGGTCGTCGGTAGTGGTCTTGCGGTCATACCCGTCCTGCCTCATCCCGGCAGTGATTTCAGGCTCATTGTCCGAGACAGTCTCTTCAGGCTTCTCTTCTGACTTGCCTACCCAGCGTTCCTGGTCGGAGCCTGCGGCTTTCTTCTGCTCTGCCTTCACTACTCCGAGCCCGTCACGGGTGAAGCCTTTCTCGCTGACATCAGCACCCCATGCGATGGTATATCCGTTGTTGATGGCGCTGTAGATTATCTCCATCATCTCGTCGAGAGGGACGTTGTAGGAAGTGTCCCATCTCCAGTTGTCACCGACCTCCACGACAAACTGGCTGTAGTACGGATGATGGGTATATGATGTGATTGACACGTAGTCGTCAGGGTTGATTCCGAGATAGTCCCTGTAGGATTCAGGTGTGTATTCCGTCCCGTTTACCTCGAATTTCTGCGGGACCTCCCCGAGATATGCATCGAGGATACCGTCGAAGCCGTTGAGCCATGCGGTAGTGAGGGTGCCGTTCGGGTTGGATGCCACGGCTTTTACGTATGCTGCGAGCACGGCATCCATCTCAGACTGCTCCGGAAGCTCCGTACCGTAGTTCATGCCGGAGTAAACGCTGTCCGGGACGATACCGTATTCTTTGATGACGGTGAGTACATCTTCGCATGAGCTTCCCGGGCCGAACCTCAGGTCTCCGTCAAGCCTGACGTACTTGACTGCGCGGTCATGGTAGGAGTTGCGTACGATGAACATTTCCGAGAGGTCAACGTCCTTGTACCCCTTGATCCTCATGATCTCGGACTCGAGGAATCCTATTCCGGAGTAGCTCCAGCATGTACCTGACCGGTACTGGTTCTTGATGGATGAGATGGGGTTTTCCTTCACTGTAGTGAATACATACTCAGGCTCTTTCTGTTCATCAGCCTTGTCCTGCGCAAGTGCCTGGAAGGCAGGCATGGCCACTGCAATGGCTGCAAGCAATAACTTGTTTGGGTTCATGTCTTGTATTTTTTTTAGTTCGTATTGGCGTGTACGTATGCCATAAATCATACAAAGATATGAATTATGCCGTGTTTTTTGAAAAAATCGGGCATATTTTAGTACTTTAGCCGAAATTTTACCGGGATGAAACATAGGAAACATACTATATTGTATATACACGGTATGGGCGGAGGCGGAGACAGCAGGATCCCGTCCATCCTGAGGGAGCATGTCAATGACGGGCTCGGGCCAGACTGCGCTTTCTGCCTCGATGTGGTCGTAAGGACATACAGCTTTGACCCTGAGGTGGCTTGGGGACAGATCACATCATGGATAGAGGAGTTGCATCCGGTACTGATAGCAGGGGAGTCACTCGGCTCGCTCAACGCCATCAGGATCAAGGGCCTTCCCCATGTACTGGTGTCGCCTTCACTGAATGCCCCCCTGTATCTTGGGTATCTTGCCCCATTGACTCTGGTCCCGGGGGTTACGTGGATTTTCGACCGCATATACCGCCCGAAGGAGGGGGACAGGCAGAAGCTTCATTTCACATTCGGGACACTGAGGAAATATCTTCCGCTGAGGAAAGCCGCCCTTGTGAACTCCCCGGCGGAAGGGGGGAGGGACAGCTTTTTCGCATTTTTCGGCACACGCGACCACTACCGCCGCAGCGGGATAGTCAGCATCAGGACATACCGCAAGTATTTCGGAGACAGTTATTTCATATATGATGGCACTCACTTCATGGAGGAGGAATTCGTCCTGTCCATGCTGGTGCCGAAGATAGTCCAGACAGTCCGTCAGATTGAAATGAAGTGATATTCAGGCTTTCATAGCAGCTCCGAAAGCTTTTTCATGCTCTTTCTCGGGGATGCCCCGCAGTACAGCACATCATACACCATGTCCGCTATCGGCATATCTATGCCGAGCGTGCCGTTAATGTGCCTGATGCAGTCCGAGGCAAAATACCCTTCCGCTATCATCGTCATTTCATTCAGGGCGCTCTTTACTGTGCTTCCGTACCCTATGACCGCCCATCTGGCGCTGTCTCTGATTCTGAATTCCATGTCAGAAGAATATGTCCGTTACAGGAATTTCTGCAGTTCTGTGTAGAGTCTGCATGACGGGAGCCCCATTATCGTATAGTATGAGCCGTCAATCTTGGTGATGCCGTTGTAGCCTATCCATTCCTGTATGGCATAGGCACCCGCCTTGTCGAAAGGCCTGAAGGTATCTACGTAATAGTCTATCTCGCTGCCGGACAGCTCCCTGAAATGCACGTATGCGGTGTCGCTGAATGTGGATTCCTGCCGGATGTCCCTCAATGTCACGGCTGTGACCACCCTGTGCACATGCCCGGAAAGCAGATGGAGCATCCTGACTGCGTCTTCCCTATCTTTAGGCTTGCCGAGTATTTCCCCGCGGCACAGTACCATCGTGTCGGAGGTTATGAGTATCTCGTCTTCCTCGAGCTCCCTGTGGAAACCGTGTGACTTTCCCTGTGCCATGAGCACCGGTATCTGTTCATGCGGAGTGTCCGGTGAGTATTCCTCTGTGAAGCTGTTTCCCGTATCCACAGTGAAGTCCAGCCCCATACCCTCCAGGATTTCTTTCCTTCTGGGTGAGCCGCTGGCCAATATTATTTTCTTGTTCATGTCCGTTTAAGAGATCAGGAAAGGCCGGTGCTGTTTCCCGCAGTCCGGCCCTTTAGAATTTCTTTTTGTATTCCGCCACGTCGAGCGCCCATTTCCCATGGAGCTTCATCACCATTTCGATGACTTCCCTGCAGCATCCCCTGCCTCCGGGAAGGGAGGATATATAGTCCGCCGCCTCCTTCACTTCAGGAACTGCGTCGCTTGGACAGGCGCCGAGGCCGCACGCGGCCATGACCGGAATGTCCGGGATGTCGTCCCCTACGTACATAACCTGGTGGGGCTGCAGCGAATACCTGCTGCAGAAGTCATTGAAATCCTCGATTTTGTCGCGCGAGCCGAGGTACACGTCCTCCGGCTTCACCCCGCATGTGAGCGCACGTTTCCGGATGCTCTCGGACCGGCCTCCCGTAATTATCGAGAGGGCGTATCCGTGCATGGACGCCATCCTGAGGGCGAAACCGTCCTTGGCGTTGAATGTACGGAAAAGCTCCCCTTCCAGGTCTGCGAGGATGCCCCCGTCGGTCATCACCCCGTCGACATCGAACGCGAAAGCCCTTATGCCGGAGAGGATATGTTCTATGTTTTTCTGTTTCATCCTATATGAAGAAATCGGGAATGCCTGTCAGGATTTGGTGTTGTTGTTCCCCCCGAATCCGCCCATCGGGAATGTGGCTTTCGGGCTTTCCCCGAACGTGATAGGTCCGTTCTGGGACTCGAATTTGCTGATATTGTCCTGCAGCGCCAGGAAAAGCCTTTTGGCATGTTCGGGTGTCATGATTATCCTATTGTTGACTTCAGGCTTTGAAAGGCCCGGGAGCATTGATGCGAAGTCGATTATGAACTCACTGTGGGAATGTGTGATGATCGCGAGGTTGGAGTAGGAACCCTTGGCGATATCCTGTTTGAGCTCGATGCTCAGTTCTTTCTCGTTTGCCATAAGTTTTTCTGGATTATAATTTCGGCAAACATAGGAAAAATCCACGAGATTGCAGCAAGGACCGTACTTATTTTGTACCTTTGCCCCGGTACGGGACGTCCGTGAAACAATGCTCTGCCCGCAGCCCCGGCCGCGGCCTTCATGGCGGGATGCATTGTTCCGGCGGATACGTGTGGCCGCTTTTTTTTATTCATTTAACGTTATGGAAGAGGTTTTCCCTCCTGAAATCCTGGTACTCGCCCTGGTGTCTCTGGCAGTGAGCTCGCTCGGCTGGAGAAAATTCGTGTATTTCATTTCGCTCGGCTACGGGTTTTCCGTGGCGTCAATGGGCGCGGCGATGATTATCATGTTCGCAGAATGTCTGACTCCTGTTTCCGTCATCCTGTGTGTCCTGCTGTCTGCATACGGGTGCCGGCTCGGGGGCTTCCTGCTGTACAGGGAGCTCCGCAGCGCATCCTACCGCAAGGAGCTTCCTTCACTCACCGGGACATCAAAGGATCTTGGTCCGGCGGCAAAGGCCGCGATATGGATTTCCGTAGTCGTGCTTTACGTTTGCCAGGTGTCCCCGGTACTGTACAGGATGGAAGGGACACCGTCAGGAGAAAGCCTGCCGGGTGCTGTGGCCGGGGCCTCGGTCATGCTGGCCGCCCTTGTGCTTGAGGCTGTCGCGGACCACCAGAAGTCTGCCGCCAAGAAGATCCGTCCGGACCGCTTCTGCGATACGGGGCTTTACCGGATTGTCCGGTGTCCTAACTATTTTGCGGAAATCCTTTTCTGGACAGGATGTTTCATATCCGGGGCCGGAGCCCTGCACGGCTGGCAGTGGCTGGTGTCCTCAATCGGGTATATATGCATTGTCTACATCATGTTCGGCGGAGCACGCCGTCTCGAGATACGCCAGAACAGACGTTACGGCGAGGATCCGGTTTACAGGGAATACGTATCCCGCACACCGGTCCTGATTCCCTTCCTGCCGCTTTATTCCGTAGAGAAATATACATTCCTGAAAGGATGAAAAACAGTTACAGACTTTAGCTTGTACCATGGAACAGCCAATTATGAAGAATTCCCGGATCGAATCCGTGGACGCACTCCGCGGATTCGCAGTAATGGCCATCATACTGGTCCATAACCTGGAGCATTTCATTTTCCCTGTGTATCCGGACTCGTCCCCGGGCTGGCTCAATGTCCTGGACCAGGGCGTATTCGATACCGTATTCAGCCTTTTTGCCGGAAAAGCCTATGCAATTTTTGCCATGCTGTTCGGCTTCACATTCTATATCCAGAGCAGCAACCGCAAGAGACTCGGCAAGGATTTCGGATACCGTTTCCTGTGGCGTATGGTCCTGCTTGTGGGGTTCGCCACGCTCAATGCCGCGTTTTTCCCCGCGGGTGATGTGCTCCTGCTGTTCGCGGCAGTCAGCCTCGTGCTGTTCTTCACCAGGAACTGGAGCGACAGGGCGATCCTGTTCACCTCCGTGCTGTTCCTGCTGCAGCCTGTTGAGTGGTACCACTATATCGCCCACATATTCAATCCGGCG
Organism: uncultured Bacteroidales bacterium; assembly: GCA_944325965.1. GTDB lineage: Bacteria > Bacteroidota > Bacteroidia > Bacteroidales > UBA932 > Cryptobacteroides. Next base: position 1,512 of record CALVCB010000025.1, on the reverse strand, counting down.
CACTAGCTGCCTGATCTGAAGGTGGCTGAAATGTACGCGGAGGTGGCTGAGTATACAAAGGCGGGGGAATTCTGGCCGTTCATCTGGGGGAATGTCACTCTGGGGCAGAAGGCGAGCCTTCTGTGGGCTGTCAATGCCGGCCGCTTTTTCCAGACCGCGGGGCTGTTCCTGCTCGGTTTCTACATAGGCAGGAGGCAGCTGTTCGCGGCTACGGAAGCGAACCTGCGCCTGTGGGTAAGGGTGCTCATAGTGTCGGCTGTAGCTTTTGCTCCTCTGTATACCCTGAAGGAGGCTGTCATGGGAAGTGACGCAGTAATCTGCCAGACGGCGGGGACAGCGTTCGACATGTGGCAGAAGCTGGCCTTTACAATGGTGCTGGTGTCATCTTTTGTGCTCCTTTACCAGAACGGGAGGTTCCGCAGTGCGGTCGGCAGCCTGCGCTTCTACGGCAGGATGAGCCTGACGAACTATATTTCACAGTCTGTGATAGGGGCTGTCATCTATTTCCCGTTCGGCCTGTATCTCGCCCCGTATTGCGGCTACACGTTAAGCCTGCTTATAGGGATTTTGACCTTTGTCCTGCAGGTGAAGTTCTGCAAATGGTGGCTGGGCAGGTACAGGCAGGGGCCGCTTGAGCATATATGGCACAAATGGACATGGCTCGGGACGGAAAAACGCTGAAAAGTACAGCCGTCCCGGGGAAAGTGGTCTAACGGATCCCTATCAGCTTGTGTGTCTGCAGGGACAGCCTCCAGTGCGGGTGCTCCTTGCAGAATTCTACGGCCTCTTCGAGCAGCTTCCTGTTTTCCTCGGGATTACCGGTGTCGCAGGGCTGGAGGAAGTGGTGGCGGGCTGTTATTCCGGAGTATATTGACATATCCTGACGGCGGTATATCACCTTGATTTCATCACATTCACGGATACTCAGGTCCGCGCTGCTCTGTATGTCGAATTTCGGGGAAAGGGTGGTCCAGTCCATGTTCCCTGGCAGCGGATTGGTTCCGTTGGTCTCGACCGCCACGAATTTGCCGAGGCTGTGGAGCGATATGATGAACTCCCTGTCGATGAAAAGGGACGGTTCCCCTCCGGTCAGCACGACATGCTGGGACGGATACTTCTCCACCTCTTCCAATATCTCCGGTCCTGTGAGCATCTGCCCTCCGGAATGGTCAGTATCGCAGTACGGGCAGTGGAGGTTGCATCCGGAAAAGCGGATGAAAATGGCCGGGGTTCCGGTATAGAATCCTTCTCCCTGGAGGGAATAGAATATTTCATTGATCTTGTAAGTCTTCATAGCGCTGCATTTTCAAAGCCGTCTTTCACATACACTGCAATATTACCCTCGGACTCCTGGAACATCACCTTGTAGCAGTTCGGGACCTGGTCGCAGATCCATCTGGCAAGGTTTTCCGCCGTTGGGTTAAGGTCCGTGACATCGTTGGCGAAAGCATGGTCCAGACGGCTTGTTACAGTGTCTTTTATATGCTTGAAATCCATCACCATACCGTTGCT
>CALVCB010000024.1 GCA_944325965.1 uncultured Bacteroidales bacterium | reverse complement strand
AATTTGGAGTCAGAGCTGAATACATTGCTCGGCCAGTTGGCTATACCTTCAGTTCGCAATATGATTTTTGCAGTAGCAGATGCGCTCATTAGTGGGCAACCGATACCAGTTTCTTCCGGAGGCGGTGGTAATTCCGACTCAGACCTTCGTTGGGATGGTCGCAGACCGGATGAGGAGGAAGATGCGTATCGGAGAAGATGTCTGCTACATGCCGCCGAAGTCGTTCATAAGTCTCAAAGAAAAATTATACGCAAATAATCATAACGAATCAGGATGCGCAGTTTCACTTCAATGCTTCACTTGCGGCAATAAACCTTGCCAGGGCTGCCTGCAAGAAGATGGGAATGAAATATTCCATATCATTATGCAAGTCAGTCATACACAATGTTTGCATGCTTGAATGGTTTATTTGCGTGTCTGAGATTAAACCAAACACGCATTTAATTAATAAATTTTTCAAAGAGCTCTTTATATTTACTGCCAGAGCCGCTTAGACTTGGCGAATTTTTAACGAACTATTATAAAATAGACTAGTTGTATAAAATAATATTTGGAATACATTGATCTGTTTGTGTTGGTGATTAAAACAAATCCTTGAAAACAGTAAAAATTATATGGTTATATCTCTAATCATTCATCATCTGTCGATAATTAATTCTTCTGCTCAGACATTTCAATCAGATTTATATTATAAAGAAAAATTTTCTTTGAAAAACCTTTTGATTGCGATATTTTTCGTAATTTTACAATTGGAGATTTGCTATCTTACCGAAAAATAAACTGCCAGTATTATTAAAATTTATCATATCCGAACTAGAATAGTTTTATTAAGAAATGGAGAAGCCGATAGCCTAATATCAAAGTGGAGGCAATGATAATTTATGTAATATGATAACGAAACTTTTAAATTCGGTTTTACTAAAAAAACTCGACTTGATTCCTGCTACAGCTGATTCGTCTTTTGATAGTTATTACCATGCATGGTCGTATTGTAGTGATGGTAGTTGTAGCGGTGATTGTGTAGGTGGATGTGATGGTACTGCACGCGGAGATTATGGCTCCCCATGCTCTGATGGTAGTTGTAGTGGTGATTGCGTGGGCGGTTGTGAAGGAACTCCAGCAGGTGGTTGGTAATAAACTAAAGGGTCGTGTGTGTAAAATCAATAATATATGCACGACCAAATTTTTGTATCTCTTATGAACATACGCAAATTCCATCTTTCTATAGTATTAACAAATCAATGCAATTTAAATTGCGTGTATTGTTATGAATGTCACAAAAAAAGACAACATATACAACCAGAAAGAGTTAAAACAATAATATCAGAATATTTGAACAGTTCCCATTACGATGAGGTTGAAATTGATTTTTTTGGAGGGGAACCTTTTCTTGAGTTTCAAACCATAAAAGAAACTTGTGAATGGGTTTGGTCTCAGCGCTGGAAGAACAAGTATATTTTCTTTGCAACGACTAATGGAGTACTTGTCCAGGGAGATATAAAAGAATGGTTACGACAGCATAAAAAATATTTTTGGGTAAGTCTTAGCCTAGATGGTACACGTGAAAGTCATAACAAGAATCGCAGTAATTCGTTCGATAAAATAGACATTCCTTTTTTTAAGGAGTGTTGGCCAGAACAAACTGTTAAAATGACTATTTCTAAAGAAACTATCGAATGTATATATGACAACATCGTATATATACATTCTTTAGGTTTTAATATAACAGGGACTAATTTTGCAGAAGGAATAGATTGGGAAAATGAAAAATATATTGGTGTGGTGGCCAGTCAATTAGAGAAGCTTTGCTTATACTATATTGACAATCCTAGTATTAAGCCCGTTCCACTTATAAATATGGCCATTCATAAGTGTGCTGAAGATAAGAGTATTCATAAGTGGTGTGGATGTGGTGAACATATGGCTGCATATGAAACAGATGGAAAGAAATATCCGTGTACATTTTTTACCCCAATGACATTCGATAAACAAACCTTAAATTCAGTATTGAGATTAGATTTTACAAAACATGCAGATTTTGTAGATAACGATTGTTTGAATAATTGCTATCTAGAACCAGTATGTAATTGCTGTTATGGGGCAAATCTACTTACCAATGGAATAGTTAATAAACGAGATAGAAGTAAATGTGAGCTAATGAAAGTTAGAGCAGTTTATTCTGCAGCACTAAAGGCCCATAAATTATTAAATAATACACTTGTAACTCCTGAAGATAAATTAACTATTCAGGCTATTAATAAAATTAATGAAATTTATAACTCTTAGCACTAAGTACTTCGTTATGCGACTATCTGAAGCTTATAATTCATTTAATATTAGCTGATTATGCAGTTTTTTGTGTGTAAGCACCCGACTAAACACATATTGCAATAGGCATTGAAGCCTACTTTTGCATCATAAACTTTAGAGAATATTATACACGAGAGAAGATCACTATAAAATAGGATACTACCTAGTAATAGAGGCTAATGTTGTGCTTTATCGGATACTCACAATGATTATTGTTAAAGAATGTTTGTGTTTTTTACTGAGAACTAGTAAAGAAATTAAATCAACTTATATTCAGCAAACTTTTTAACAAATTCAATTTGACGTTTAGTCTCGGGAGCATTCATGAATTTTGAGCGGGGCGATTGTGCGTATTGTCGTCGCATTTTATCGAGGTCCTCTTCAAATGAAAGGTGCTCGAAATAAATGTATTAACAAGCCACTATTGTCCCGGTTCGTCCGACACCGCCGTGGCAATGGATGTAGAGTTTGGCACGGGGTTGCTCATGCATCAGCTGTTCAAGTTTCCGGAATAACCCGATTACCGATTCAACACTTGACGGGATATCACAGTTCCGAATCGGGAACGATATCCTTTGCACATTCGGAGGAAGAAATAATGCGTATTCCGAAACCTCATAAGATTGAGTCAAATCCAGAAAAACCGTAATCCCGAATTTCAGAAGCGTCGGAATATTCCCCTTTATGGAACCTTTATAAAGGTCGAACAGCGGATGTTCACCGGCAAGCACATTCCTGCTTACCTGATATGAATATTCTATCGGTTTGTACATTTTATTCATGGTGATTTAACAAAACATTTCATGACACTAATGCATATAGACCGAGATATGAATCTGCCTTTCACCGGGCATGTTGTCTGAATAGCAGATATAACAAGCCGCAGACGGCATCATATTTTGGACACATTCAACAATTTCGTAAGCTTCAGTCTGAATACGTACAGTTGGGGCATAACAATCCTCCGGCATTGATATTTGAACCATACAAGAATTGAAATGCACATCCTGTCCTTTGAGTGAGGCTGTCAGCTTTTCGCAGAGATTGGTAATATCTGAACTGTCATTATATGCAGTTTGCAGCACCTTGATCTCTCCATCGACATTAAGCAATAGCGTAGCAATATCTTGGAGGCTTAAATTCCCAGGGCGATTGCGTCCTACCAACAAACTGAGTGAGTGCAATATGCTATGTATTTCCTCGCGACTTGTTGCCTGAATAGATGGGATCTGCTCAACGACAACCGGCGAAATCTGGATAATTCCGGAGGTATATTTTTCAAAATTAGAAACCTGCTGAACAAAATCATTAGTCATATCTTGGGCATCGGTTACGACAATGATATGCAACTGATTGCCGAACATCTCTTCCATGGTATTTATGGACCATGACATCTCTGTCCAATATACTATTTCACACAATGATGAAATTGTGCTATCCCGACTTAATACCTCAATGATACTTCGGGAGTCACATACAACTTTTATCATCTTACGTTTGATGCTATCTATACTGAAAGACTCCATAGGAATATAATATGAATCAATAAAACGTCGAGGAACCTCACGGACCAGCCATATATTCTTTACCGGATTATAAAACTCGTATCCTTCATGAAACATTTCAAGAGCCTTAACGTGTATTGCTACGGGGTCCCCATGACGGGCGCCTGTTTCCAATGCAGCATCATTGTCGCTTGTAAGGTGTACATAATTCCTTGAGCGTGGTTTCAATCCGACTTCTGCTATGGCAGCGTCGGCATTCATCGATGTCCCATGATAGAGGATCTCCGGAGGCGTACAACGCGCATAGTTCATCTCCACCGGGACAGAATGCCCGTACAAGGCCCGAATCTTTGTCTTGTCATTATTGAATTCAAACCGGCCTTTGGAATCGTTGGCTAGGAGTTCGCAAAGTTGCTCAAATGTAAATCTTTGTTCGTGTACAAGGTTCTCGACGGAACGCCACCCGCCGGTCTCCAGTTTACAGGTATTGTCGTGCCGGAGCAGGTACGACAAATCGTGCGAGTCCTTCGTTTTATTACTGCTGCCTTTCATTGTTGTCTTCCTCCTTGTTGCCTTCCCTCTTTTTTTCTCGTTTGTTTGCTTCTAATGCTTCTATGTCTTCTTTTACCATTGGTATATATAATTGTGGCTCATATTTTTTATAAAACGGCTCTGCAATCCGTATCAAAGGTAAAGCAACAAATATGAGGCTCAACAGATTTGCAGCATAGGAGGCTGGGTAGATATCCATTGCGGCTGAGAAAATATATCCGCTTGTCAAATCATAGGCAATCAATCCGATCCCAAGTAGCGTTATGGATACGACAGACACCCATAATATCAACTTTACAGTGATTATATTTCGGTACTTATATGCATTGTCCAACATAATAACAATAACGGCCAGTACTGCAAATACGGCAGGAATCAATGCCCATATAATACCAGCGGCGACAAGTATTATATATCCGCCGAACAACAAAACCAACGGAATCTGCAACAGCATGTCTTTCAATTTCTCTGTCATTGTACTCATCGATTTGGGACTGGTTATGACATTCAGCAAATCAGAAGGTATTCTTGCTGCAATCCATATAAGCAAAATTATCAGGATGAAGATGAATTCCGACACAAAGCGCAGATGATGACCATAGTAGATGTATTCATATATTTCAACAAAATACCTGGTTGCATATAACGAAATAAAGATTCCGTAGACACATATGTCGTTCACCAATCCACACCACAACCTGTTTGATTTTTCGGCGCAGTCACTCTTCCTGATCAAGATAAAATCTTCAACTATGGAATGCACGGCAGAGAATGCCAGACATCCCAATACAATCCAGTATACTACAATTTCATTCATAACGCCATCGAATTATTTACTTGGTTTCCAGTATGATTACCGTAATATTATCTTTCCCTCCGGCAAGATTGGCCCGGTTGATCAGTTCTTCGACTTTTTGTTGCGGGTTACTCTTTTGCGCCAACACCTCCATAATTTCAGCCGAAGTGACCATATCATATAATCCATCGGAGCAGATCAGATATTGCGTATCAGTTTCAATAGGGAAGCTCAAATCCATCATGTAGTTTGTATTCCAATCGAGCCGTATATTACCTATAAACCGCCTGATGATGTTGCGCCAGGGGTGAGACATGGCCTCCTCTTCCGACAGAACCCCGGCATCCTCCTGATGTCCCACCAACGAATGATCCAGTGAGAGTTTGGTTAGTACTCCGTCTTTGTATTTATATAAGCGTGTATCTCCGACATGGCTCGTATATGCCAAGTGTTGCTCCATATCAAACAATACGGCAGTCAATACACAGCCCATGTTACTCAGCCTGGGATTCTGCTGTTGGGAAACAACCGCATTATTGGCATAGATAACCGCCTGTTTCAATACATCCTCTCCCAAATCCTTTTCCGGAGAATCCTTCAGATAATCGGAGATGCACTTGCAGGCAAGATAGGAGGCGACTTCACCGCCTTCATATCCGCCGATTCCATCCGCAACGACAGCGATGACATACCGTCCTTGCTGTTCAAGGAGATACGCATCCTCATTATTCTCTCTGCAACGCCCGGGGTCGGTCAGCCCATAGTAAGATAATTGGCTCATGGCAGATCATTCCCTCCTTTGTTTGATTGTTCAATCTGTTTTCCAATGATTTCTTTTACCTGCGTATATGAAACAGGCGTGAAATCATTGTTGTCAACACCCACATCGTATTGTGTCGGAAAAAGCAACTTCAGCCGTGCGGCATCATTGCCCGTATGATTCCGGTTGGTATGCACGTGTCCGAACAGTTGCCACACGCCGTCATGCGAGCCGTCGTAACAGAGAAACGGATAGTGATTCAGACAAATTTTCTGGTTGTCCACCTCGATATGCATCTGCATGGCCACCGACTCGAACCTTTCCGCATAACTTTTTCGAAAATTTCTCAAATCGTGGTTCCCGAGTATCAGGTAAATCTTCCCGTTCAACCTATCAAGAATACGGTTCCATTTTCCGGAATCCCCCAGACAAAAGTCCCCGAGATGAAACACGATATCGTTTGCTCCGACGGCCTTGTTCCAGTTTGCAATCAGAGTCTCATTCATATCCTCCATGTTTTTGAATGGCCTATTGCAAAACTCGATGATATTCGTATGATAGAAGTGGGTATCGGATGTGAAGAATACTTTGTCTCCATCGAATCTGTAATTCATTTTCTGCATACTGTTTTCTCTACTATTCAGTAGCGTATAAAATTACAGAATATTCATGATATATTGTTAATCTATAGAAAGAAAATATCAACAGATCTCAATTTTAAGATATATGCGAATATTGATTTCTGAGATTCAAAACAATCCCAACAATTTTATCATCAAATATGCCCTAATACGGATGTCAGAGTATAGAAAAAAGGTCTGTTTGTAAATTTGTTTGCCGTACGTCTTTGTCCGTCGCCTCAGACGGTGCGGTTTGTTTGCGCAAATTTCATTGATTATCGCATAATATATTGATAATCAATATAGATAAACTTTTTCAGCGAGGAGGAATATTGATAACCTCCAGATAGGTTAAGCAATTAAATACCAGCGCGATGAACAATGAAAAATTGTTTGTCGCGCTGGTGTTTTATGGCGTGATTTGTTTTTCTAAATTTCATTATCTAAGGCGGCCCAAAGTTGCCAAAAAGCAGATAAAGGAACTGAGAAAGAGTTCCTGAAAGCACAGTGTATGATTTACAAAATGATTTCCTCAAATACCTCAGGGTTTCAGATGTCATCACCCTTGAGTGGAGTCATGTGAATTTCGAGGAGAGGAAATTGACAAAACAGATAGTCAAGACAAAAAATACTCTGAGGATTCCACTTTGCGACGAGGCTATAGATATCCTGGTGAAATACCGTGAGGAGAACAAGAACCCTCGCTTGGGGCATTTGTCCATTATGGCCACGGAAAAGGTCTATGCGAAATTCCTTGACAAAACCCTCGACATGGCAATTGCTGATAAAATGCCATTCAGCTATGAACGCATAGCCAAAGCGATATCGCAATATTCCTCTATGCCGAAAATGGACATCGTTAATTTTTTTGAAATTGTCCTGTTTTCGTGGATTACGGGGAACAATGATATGCATCTAAAGAACTTTTCCATGTATGAGCCGCAGGAAGGGATGATACGCATGACCCCGACATATGACCTCCTCAATGCCGCTATTCTCAATCCGAAAGACGATGAAGAACTGGCTTTGACATTGGACGGCAGGAAAAAGCATCTTAAACGCTCGGATTTCATATCTGCTGGAGAGATTATGGGGATAGACACGAAAATTGTTGACAGGCTTATCGGGAAGTATGTCAGATTGCAGTCTGAAATGACTGAGTTTATCGGACAGTCGTTTCTGGATGATGACCTTAAATCCAAATATATTGAACTTGTCAGCGAGAGGATAGACAGGATAAACGGTTAGCTCTTCCGGTCAGAATGAATATGCTTCAGTTCTTTTTCGAAATTCTGAAAGCATCGTAGTGATTGCTTAACAGGATTTTTTTAGCAAGCTGTCTTTTGGGCATATCAGGTTGATTTTGTATCTTTCACGGATAATCGGATTATAACCTTATGTGCGGTATGGTGATGCCGTTCCGGGGAGAAGGGTATCACCAGCGCAATTGATTGATAGACTGGAACTATGACTGTTGTTAAAAGTTTGCTGGGAGGGACGTTTGCCCTGTCGGCGGCAGTGCTCAATGCTTCGGAGCCCGGCAGGAGGCCGAATATCCTGTTTGCGTTCGGGGATGATTTCGGGAGGTATGCGTCAATCTATGCGCAGCTTGAGAAGGACAACCGGCTGGACGGGCTGGTGGACACTCCAAATTTCGACCGGATAGCCCGGGAGGGAGTGCTTTTCATGAATGCGCATGTGCCTGCCCCGTCGTCGACGCCGTGCCGCAGTTCGATCTGTTCCGGACAGTATTTCTGGCGTACGGGACGGGGTGCTATCCTGAATGGGGCAGTATGGGATGAGAGCATCCCGACTTTCCCGCTGCTGCTGGAGCGGAACGGCTACCATATAGGGTTCACCTATAAAGTCTGGAGTCCGGGTACGGTGAAGGATGCACCTTACGGTGGAGACCGAAACCGGTATGCCGGACGCGGCAATGCATTCTGTTCCTTCTCGCAAAATGTCAGCAAGGCCCCGGAACGGCAGTATGAGGAGGCCAAACAGAGGCTGTACGACGAAGTAGCCGGGAATTTCGAGGATTTTCTGGCGGAGCGCGAGGGGGACGAGCCTTTCTGCTACTGGTGGGGGCCGACCAATACGCACCGTCCGTGGGTGAAGGGCTCGGGCAAGGAGCTGTGGGGGATTGACCCGGATGACCTGAAGGGGAAGATGCCTCCCTTCCTGCCGGATGTCCCGGAGATACGGCAGGATTTTGCCGACTACCTTGGGGAGGTGATAGCCTTTGACCGCGGGCTTGGGGTCCTGCTTAATATCCTGGAGGAGAGGGGAGAGCTGGACCGGACCCTGATTGTGGTCAGCGGGGACCACGGCATACCTGGTTTTCCTCGCGGTAAGACCAATCTGTATGACTTCGGCACTCGTGTCGGGCTGGCTGTACGCTATCCGTCAAGTGTGGAAGGCGGCAGGATTGTGGAGGATTTCGTGAACCTTATGGATCTTGCCCCTACTTTTCTTGAATTCGGAGAGACGGAAATTCCCGATGTCATGACCGGGCACAGCCTGAAACCCCTGCTCGAGAGCGGACGTTCGGGCCAGGTCGAGGCCGGCAGGACCTTCGTGGTGACAGGCCGCGAGCGCCATGTCGCCGGCGCCCGCGAAGGGAACCTGCCTTATCCCCAGCGTGCCGTCGTGACGGCACGGTACAAATATATCCGCAACTTCGCCCCGAACCGCTGGCCTGCAGGAACCCTCGAGAACGGCCTTCCGGATATAGACAGGGGGCCGACCAAAGACTGGTTCATCGCAAATTTCCGGAATCCTGACTATGCCAGGGAGGTGGAGCTGGGATTCGGGAAGAGGCCGTATGAGGAGCTATACGACCTTGACAGGGACCCGTGGGAGATGAATAACCTCGTCTATGACCCCAAGTACCAGAAGGTGCGGCGCGAACTCTCCGTACTCATGGATTCGACGCTTATCTCAACAGGGGATCCGCGCATGGACGAGGGAGTATGCATCTATGACCTTCCGCCGTTTACCGACCCTGCCGGTAAAAGTGCACCTCAAAGACGGAACAAGTAGCGGGTCGCTGACGGAAAAGGACGGTTACCGGCGAGGGCACCGGTCAGGTGGATAGCTGTCATTGTCACTGACAGTAATGCTGTACTTTACCGGAAGGTCTGCACTTGATCTGCCGGCCAGGATTATGAACTCACCCGGCTCGAGCTTCCATGCCCCGGACTCCGTATCCCAGAATGAGAAGGACTTGGCTTCCAGTTCCAGGGTCACGTCCTTCGTCTCGCCGGGCTGAAGATCGATTTTGCGGAAGGCCTTCAGTTCCTTCTCAGGACGCCCTACGCTGCATTCGGGGTCCTGTACATAGACCTGGACCACCTCTTTGCCGGCAGTCTTTCCGGTATTCCTGAGGCGTACTGTCACATATACTTTCCCTTCGGAAGACAGGCGGTCGTCGCATCCGGCTGGTTCATATTCAAAGCTTGTGTAAGAGAGACCGTAGCCGAACGGATACACGACTGGTATGTCATGCCTGTCATACCATCTGTATCCTATGAACACGCCTTCCCTGTAGGGTACATCTATTGTCTGTTCAGGGGAAATATATTCCGAAAATCCATCCGGACCGTCAGGTTCCTGGCCGAGCCAGTATTTCCTGTACTGGTTGTTTCCGTTCCAGTATGGTTTGCCTCCTATCAGGTTGAAGTCCGGGGCGGGTGAATCACTGAAATCGCGCTCTATTGTGAAAGGCAACCTGCCTGAAAAGTTCCTTCGTCCGCTCAGCAGATCGGCAATGGCTGTACCCCTTTCCTGTCCGAGATAGTAGCACCATACGATACCCTTTACATCATCTGTCCATCCCGTAGGCATGGTGTTGCATGCGTTCACAAGCACCACCACATTGTCGTTGAGCCCTGCGATGTGCTTCAAATCTGACAGCTGGTCCTCCGGTTCATTGAAAGGGATGTCACGGCCTTCGCCCGAAGACTTGTTGAGCCGGAATAGTACCACATCAGCAGACTTGACAGCCTCCTCGTCCGGCTCCTGGCTGCATACCAGGAGATCGCCGTATATGTCCCTAAGCCCTTGCTCATAACTTACATGGGAATACCCTTCCACAAATCCGCTCCCTGTCCCGCTGTGTATTTCATCAGCACCGGTGAGCAGGATTCTGCTGCCGGGTTTCAGCGGCAGTATGCCGCCGTCGTTTTTCAGCAGCACGATGGATTCGGATGCACATTCTGCAGCTGTCCGCCTATGGCTTTCGAATTTTTCAAGACATGACGGATCGTTGAACGGCCGGTCGTATACACCTGTCATGAACAGGGTGTACAGAGTGGGGAAGATCATCTTTTCCAGCAGGTTCTCGATTTCATTCTTCCGTTCTGCGGATTGCTGTATCTCCGCAGTTATCCATTTGCGGAAAGCTGAATTGTCAGGCATCAGCAGGTTCATGCTCGATGTGAGGACAAGGTTCTGCCTGTCAGGATGGTAGACAGTATTCTGCCAGTCGGTCATGGCAATGCCCGAGAATCCGTATTCCGACCTCATTATGTCTTCTATCAGAGGTCTGTGCATTGAGCATGGGAGTCCGTTCACGAGGTTGTTTCCGGTCATCATTCCTTTTACTCCTGCATTTTTTACAAGACTTTCCCACGGGAGGAGGTAGACTTCCCTCAATGTCCTTTCGTCTATGACGCTGTTAGCGATGTGCCGGCAGAACTCCTGGTCGTTTCCGATGAAATGCTTCGGTACGGCGATAATGCCCTTTTCCTGCAGTCCTTTGACGTATGATGTCGCCATTACCGACGTCAGATAAGGGTCTTCCCCGAAATATTCGAAGTTCCGGCCTCCGACAGACAACCTCTGTATATTGGTCCCCGGACCGAGCAGCAGGTCCACGCCCAGGGCACGGCATTCTTCCGCAATGCATCCGGACATCCTGTATGCCAGTTCCGGGTTCCATGACGAGGCGAGCGGCAGCATTCCTGGAAACGATACCGTATTTTCTTTTATCAGGGCCGTTTTCAGACGGATACCCTGTGAAGCGTCTGCCATGGACACCGGCCTCAATCCTAACCTCGGGATGCCCGGAATCATGAACCTGTTCCATCCGCCGGTAAATGACAGCTTCTCTTCGAAGGTCATCCTTCTTATCACATCGGCTGCCCTGTCCGCCGCCGGAGCGGACGGATCTGCATAAACTGCGCCGCGCACCGTTGAATCCGCTTCGGAAAGCGGTTTCAGTGATGATATGTCAACCGGACCCATACCGGAGGGGAACCCGGCATGGCCATCATTGGATGCCGTCGCGGCAATACATGCGGCAAGTGCGGCCGCCGTACATATACACTTTAAGGTAGAAAAACTCTTGTTCATAGTCATTTCCTTGAATATCTGAGAAATGTCACTCCGTGTCCAGGTACCGCGAATGTCAGGCAGTCTGCCTTCTTATGCTCGAATACATTGTATATAGCATACTCGCATTTCGAGTCCAGCCCAATGTCATCGATATTGAGCCGGACGGTGCTGTCTTCATTACCTCTGTTGAATATTCCGATCCATCCTCCGTCAAAATCCCTGGCGTCTGTTTTCCATATTTCAATGCCGTCCATCTCCTTTACGGGCTTTCCCATGACACCGTTCTGGTTGCACCGTATTATGTCCTCATCGGTAAGGAGGGAAAGAGAATATTCATCCATGGTCGGAAGGTCTCCTCCGACCATGAGAGGGGAAGCCGCCATAGAACGCATTGTAATGAAGGTCTTCATCTGGTTCCTGGAGAGTTTTGACCACCTTGTCCATCCTTTCCCGCTGAACAGGGCATCATCCTCCAGTTTCCCTGAAGCTATCATTTTCCTGACTTCACTTTTCGATTCGCTTCCGTCAAGCCCCTTCGGCTTGGGGGCCATGAGCTGCAGCTTGCCGAAAGGGATCATGTCCATGTCTATCCAGAGTCCTTCATGGTCCATGCCCTGCCATTTCCTCCATGCCTCGAAACACTGGTCTATGCCTTCCTGGTCATCCCAGATGTCGCGGGTCACCCTCATCATGTCTGCCTGTGCATATATCCCGACCGCATCCTCATGCACCAGACTTCCCGGGCTGAGACTCAGTACAATAGGCCGTCCGCACTGCTTTATAGCGTTCACTACTGCCTGGACTTCGTCCGGATATGGCACTATATCATCATATTTGAGGAAGTCCACACCCCACTCGGCCATCTGACCGATCAGGCTGTTGTAATACTCCTGCGCCCCGGGTTTCGTCATGTCTACGCCATAGTTCTGCGGACACCAGTTGCATACATTTACAGTGTCGGCAATGTCTCCTGCCCTGTACCTGGTACCTTTTATGGGCAGGTTTTCCTCAACGGCCTGCTTCGGTATGCCACGCATCAGATGCAGCCCGAATTTCAGGCCGAGTTCATGGCATCTGTCTATTATGGCCCTGAAGCCGTTCGGGAAATAGGTCCTTGACGGCTGGAGTAGACCGTATTCGTTGAGGTTCAGTCTTTTGGCATGTATTTCCTTCGAGTATAGGGTCCCTTCTTTCAGCTCGAATTCTCCGAACCATCCGGCGTCTATTACGAAATATTCATAGCCGTATGGCTTTAGTTTTTCGGCGAACGCCTCAAGGTTTTCCATTGCTGCCTTCTCATGCAGGTAGACTCCGTAGCTGTCGAAGCTGTTCCAGCCCATAGGCGGTGTATCTACGTTGGTTCCGGCATTCCTTCCGGATGAGCATGATGCCGACAGGATGACGGCAATAGTGTATAGGAATTTTTTCATGGTGCTTCTTAGTTTATTTATTGAATGAATTGATTGTCAGTCTCCATATTTTTTCGGAACCGTCAGCGGCGCAGACCCTGTATTCGAAGTCCTTCGCAGACCAGTTTCCTATTTCTCCCAGGACAGGGGCGTCACCTATCGGGGCGATAGTTGCAGCAAGGGATATGTCGCAATATCCTACTATGTTTTCCAGTCCTGCCCTGTCCCTCTCGCTCTCCGGAAAATTTCCGGAGGCCGCCGGAACGATGAGATCGAGGCTGACAGTGGCTGTTTCCGAGTCTATTGTAAGGTTGGATACATTGAGTTCCTGTACATACATGCGTCCCAGGCCGGTTGATCCGTCATACCACCTGTATTCGAAATTGAAATCAAGTATCTCCGCCTCATTGTATGCCGGCAGCTCGTCAAGCCCCATCCGGAGGCATGAGGTAAGTGCAGTTACCGGCATAAGCAGGATGATGAGTGTATTGTATATCGTTTTTTTCATGGTATTGTTGTCATTAATTTTTTCAATCGTGTTTCCCGTATCTACCACAGCGGGTTCTGGTCTCCCTGGAGGGCCGCATTCTTATTGATTTCGCTTTGAGGTATAGGGAAGAAGTACCTTCGCTTTGAGAATACCTTGGTGTTGAGTTCGTGGCTTGTGCCGGACGGGAGGTCCTGTATCTCGTATGATTTCCCGTCAGCGGATATTTCCAGCCGGTAGTGAGCGTGGTTCAGTTCCGGGATAATGTCGAGGTTGTCGAACCTGCCCCATCTGAGCAGGGACCAGTACCTGTCGTTTTCATAGAACAGTTCTACTCTCCTTTCCGACTTGTAGGCTTTCCATGCTTCTTCTTCCGACATCCCTTCGGAAAGGGCAGGAAGCCCTCCGTGTACGGTCCTTGTTTTATTGATGTAGGAAATGGCTTCATCTGTCCGGCCGCAGCGGAGCAGGGCTTCGGCATAGTTGAGGTAGGAGCGTCCCAGACGGAAGATTACGAGATGGGCGTTGGTATATTTTTGTGCCTGGGCCTGCTGATCTTCATATATTGTCTTTCGTAGCCAGAAGCCGGACTGTGTCGCCAGAGTAGCTTTTTTCAGGGTTGATTTATAGTGCAGGTTACCCTTGTCCCTCATGGTGACCAGATTCTTGAAATACATCGTGGAATCATAGATGATGCTGGCATAGAACCTTTTGTCCCTGTTTTTGAAGAAGACTTTCGAGACATAGTCGACTCCAGGACGGAAATTCTTGTAGTATGATGTCTCGTTCCATTTCTTTGCGACACCGTCTTCGTCTATTACTTCGTATTCATTCACCATGTCAAGCGACGGGGTGCGTTTTCCGTTTCCGAGGAAACTTTCGACGAGTTTCGGAGTGGCGAAATCCTTTGTCTTGTCGGCTTCGAGGTTTGCTATGTCCTGAAGCAGGTGACATGTGATGAATGTAGTATTGTCCGCGCTTTTCCACCATGCCAGAAATATTTCTTTGGAGTTCAAGGCGTAGTCATAGTCGTTGAACATGTTCCTGTAGCCCGTGTCGAGTTCATAGTTTCCTGGTATAATCTTGAACAGCTCCTCGCTGGCGGTTTTGGAGAGCTCAAAATAATCATCCCGTCCGGTCTCGGCAAATGATGCCGCCTGCAGGGCCACTTCCGCAAGCATGGCATACGCTGCCGCGGATGTCAGCTGTCCGGCTTCCCCTGTGACAGGGAGGTCCGGGGCGGCCTCCTGAAGGTCTTTGATTATGAAGTCGTATGTCTCCTTTATGGTCTCCGTACGCGGAAGCTGGAATTCGTCGTCAACATCCAGGACATGGTCTACTATGATGTATTTCCCGAACAGGAGTGCCTTTTTGTAGTAGACCATGGCCCTCAGCATTTTCCCCTGGGCGATGAACCCTTTCTTGATGTCGGCGGACAGGGCGGTCGATTTCGCCGCCTGCTCAATGATTATGTTTGCTTCTCGTATCAGGGTGAATGCATCCCAGCCGTAGTCTGTGTCTACGCTCATTATGTCCTTGAATATGTCCGGGATTTTCGGCAGGTTGTCGAGGGCTATCATATTGTCGCTGAGGTCATCGTTGGCGGCACCTGAGAAATTCTTGTTCTCAAGCGGGGTAAGCAGATATTCCCGCAGAACCTTGTTCTGGGTGTTGTATATGAAGCCCTGTGCCAGCTGTTCATTGCCCCATACGATGTCTTCTGTGTATTTGTTATAGGGTTTCGTATCGAGCAGGCTGTCCACGCACGATGCTGCGGATACGGCTGCAATCAGCATAAATATTATCTTTTTCATATATTCGGATTTTTGTCGTGTCAGAATCCTATGTTGAGTCCCAGTGAGAATGTCCTGCTTACCGGATATGATGCACCGCTTCCGTCCCTTGAAGCTCCGCCTACGCCTATGTTCTCTAGCATAAGTGTCTCTGGGTCTATATATTTGTATATCCCGGAAATGGTGAACAGGTTTGTCCCGATAAGGGAGAGCCTAAGCGATGACAGCCATCTGCAGTCCTTCAGTAGTGAATGTTTGAGGTCGTAGCTCAGCACCAGGTTCTTCAGTCTCAGGTAACTCCCGTTCTTTAACGTGATGTCCGAGGCGAACCCTATTTCATGGGAGCCGTTGTACCCTGACGTGGAGAAAAGCCTTGGGAATTCCCCGTCCGGGTTATGCGGGCTCCATGTGTTTTCCAGCCTCCGGAGGTTTACGGCCGAAGTCACGTCCGTATCCCGGTATGTGTTGCCTATGTTCACAGACCGTCTGCCGGCACCGGAGAACAGTCCGGACAAAGTGAATCCCCTGTAGCTTACACTGAAATCTATCCCGTATGTAAGGTGCGGATGCAGGGAGTTGCCTGCCCGCCTCATGTCGTTCGAGTCTATCTTCCCGTCTCCGTTGGTGTCCACGTAATTGATCTCCCCGACAGTGGATGCGACGGATGTCAGTGGTCTCGGGCTGTTTATCACATCATACGGTGTGCGGTAAAGCCCGTCCGTGATGTATGCGATACTGAAATAGTCTGTCTGCTGTGTCTCCCTGGTATACGGGTTCTTGAGTGTGGCTATGTCTTCTGTGTCGAGCCGTGCCCACATCTGGGTGTAGTATGCGATGTTTCCGCCTATAGACAGGAACCAGTCTCCGATATTTTTCTTGTAGCGGAGCGTGAATTCCATACCTTCCCTTCGGTGTTCAGAATTGGAGCGCACCTGCGGCAGGTTTGTCCCCAGGGTGCCTGAATAGGAGAGGTTCGGGCTCATGAGATAGCCTGTAGTCTTGTAGTAGAAATAGTCGAGCGAGCCTGAAAGGCTGTTGCCGAGGGAGCCGAAATCGAAGCCAATGTTGAAAGATGACCGCGAGTACCACGAGAGTGCATCCGGGTCCACCAGGGCCCCGGCCTTGTACCCTGTCTGAAGGGAGCCACCGATGTCCAGGTAGTCCTCTATGTCTGTCTGGGCGTATGTCTGCATATAGCCGAACCGGGTGTTCCCGGAAAGCCCGGTAAGTCCATATGAGGCCCTGATTTTCAGCATGTCCAGTATATGTCTGTCCTTGAGTACAGCCATGAAAGGCTCGTCCGACATCATCCAGACCCCTGAAACAGCAGGGAAGAACCCCCACCGGTGGCCCTTTGCAAACTGGTCAGTACCGTCATACCTTCCGCTGAATTCAATTATGTATCTTGAATCGTAGTCATATTTTAGCCTCATGACCAGTCCCGCTCTTGCGGACTCCGACTCGTATCCGTCGCTCGCCATGCCTGCAAGAGGTCCGGCAAAAATCTGGTCTATCTCTGCTTCATAGTCTTTCCGGCTCACTTCAATGAAATTCGCATGTCCGGTGGTCTGGGTATAGAGCAGCAGTGCGTCTATCGTGTGTTTGCCGAATGTATTCAGGTAGGATATTCTGGCTTCAAAATCAAGGGTTTTGTCATATCCGGATTTTTCTGTCAGCTGGGGTTTGTTTTTGGGCTGTACGAGTGAGCTTGTACCGGTGTCAGGATTCCAGGAATATGACGGTATTTCGGAATCCCATATCTTGTTGAAATAGTCCGAGTCTACATAGCTGGCCATTGCCCCTATCTTCAGTCCCTTTATCCATTTCGGGGACCATGTCAGTGACATCTGCGCATTGAGCTGTTTCCTTCTTTGCCTGTCGTAACCGGAGCCGTCGTAGATTTCTTTCAGGGGGTTCTGGTCAGAAGACGCCATTGTTCCGTCAGGATTGTAGCAAACGGCCAAAGGTGTCAGGAAATAAAATGCCCGGTTGTATTTTGCATCTACAGGATCCTGCACATTCTGAACAAAAGCACTTATCACCGAACCGAATTCGAGACCGATCCTGTCGAAATTATGTGAGAAGCTGCTCCTGAAATTGACCCTGTCCATATTGGATACGCCGGTCTCTATCATGCCGTTCTTGTCGAGGTAGCCCAATGAGACATAGTATTTTGTATTCTCCGAACCGCCTGAAACGGATACATTGTGCTTTTGCTCAAAGGCGAAATCCTTGAATATCAAGTCTACATAGTCATTGTTCGGGTATCTGTAGTCAACCCCTATCAGCGCTATTCCCTCAGGTGTCATGAACGGGTCCTTTATCCCTTCATATGCATAGGCGTTGTTGATTGATTCTACATACTGGAAGGCATCGGCCCTCTCAGGAAGCACTGTCGGCTGTGAAATCTGCAGGTTGGTGGAATAAGTTACGGTCGCGGCCCGGTCTGACCCACGTTTTGTAGTCACCTGTACAATCCCGGCTCCGGCCCTTGAGCCGTACACCGCCGTTGCCGCCGCGTCCTTCAGGAACGATATCGATGCTATGTCCTCCGGATTCAGGACAGAGAATTCGAGTTCTGTCGCGACCACGCCGTCTATGACAAAAAGAGGCGTTTCTCCGCCGCGGATTGAAATGGACGGCGTGGCTCCGATACCGCCACCGTTACCCTGGACTATGAGACCCGGGACCTGTCCCTGCAGGGCTTCGGCTATATTGGTGAATGGCATCTGCTCCAGTTTCTCCGGGTCCACTGTTGATACTGAGCCTACGAGTTTCCGCTTGGTGGTCGTACCGTAGCCCACTACCACTATTTCATCCAGGAACTGCATGTCCTGGGTCATCTCCACATCGTAGAAATCCCTGCCGTCTGCAGCTATTTCACGTGCGGTCATCCCTGTATAGGAAAATCGGAGTACGGCGCCGTCCTCTATTCCTGCAAGGACAAACCTCCCGTCAAGATCGGTGACAGCGATCCTGTCTGTCCCTTTGACCTGTACGGTCGCTCCTATCAGAGGTTCTCCTCCGGAATCATGTACGGCACCGGAAACGGTCTTTTCCTGTGCGGCTGCCGGCAATCCACAGATACATGATATTGCCAGCATCAGAGTCAGAAGTTGCTTGTGCATATCGGTTATGAGTTAGTTAGTGGTTAAAATCCGCATGGGGCTTTATGTTTCCCATACAAAGGAAATGAATACCCTGTAAAACGGGGCGCGCGAATCGTTCACAGGTTTGTCCGTTTCGTTCCGTGGCACCTATTTCTGCGGTTTCCTGTCGGACGTTTCAGTCGGGAGCCGGCCGAATTCCTTTTTGAATGCCCTGCTGAAATAGGAGAGGCTGCTGAAACCTACCATGTACATGACTTCAGAGACATTGTATTTTCCGCTCTTTAACAGTCTTTCGGCATTGTCCAACCGTATATGGCGCAAGAACTCCACGATGGACATTCCCGTCAGTGCTCTTATTTTCCTATACAGCACGGACCGGCTCATGCCGATCTCCCTGGCGAGCTCATCTACTCCGAACCCGTCATCGGACAGGCTGCCTTCTATAAGGGCAATGGCCTTGTCCAGAAACTCCCTGTCTATCTCCGTTATCTGTATCCCCTCCTGTTTCCCGCCGTCTCCGTCAGCGTGTTCCGAAAGAGCCTTCTGCCTTTCTTTCACCTGTTCCAGGACATTTTCCGTTTTTGCCAGCAGCACATTCATGTCGAAAGGCTTTGCTATATATGCGTCAGCACGGTTCCTGTAACCTTTGATGGCCATGTAGGAGCTGCTCTGTGCCGAGATCAGAAGTACCGGGATATGCGATGTCCTTATATTTGATTTCAGTTCCTCGCACAGCCTGAAACCGTCCATTTCCGGCATCAGCACATCGCTTATGACCATATCGGGATCTTCCGAAAGGGCGATTCCGAGCGCTTCCTTGCCGTCGTTCGCCTCCAGTACGGTATAGTACCGGCCGAGGGAATTCTTGAGGTATTCACGCATGTCGCTGTTGTCGTCCACGACAAGTATCCTTTTCCCCATGTCCCCCTTGACGGAAAAACCGGTTTCCTCATGGAGCGGCATCCTGACGGTATCGGAACCGGCCCCGACGATACACCCCTTGTCATAGTGGGAGCATCCTTTCAGGAGTGAAACGGTAAAGCGGCTGCCTTTCCCCTCTTCCGACTCTACTCTGAGAGTGCCGCCGTGCTTTTTAATTATGGTGTCTGACAGGGAAAGCCCGATACCCGATCCGGGCTTGCCGGTATTGAGGCTTCTGTAATATCTTTCGAATATCTTTTCACGGTTGCCTTCCGGGATTCCGGCACCATTGTCTTCTACGCAGATTTCCAAATTCTCCTCCGTCTCCCTCAAAGAGACTTTTATCTTACCGTTCTCCTCCGTATATTTGAAAGCATTGCCTATAAGGTTGAAAAGTACTTTCTCTATCTTGACAGTATCGAAATACGCCGTAACCGAATCCGCCGACGGCTCGAACGAATAGTCAATGCCGCGTATCCTTGCGAGGTCGGAGAACAGGTCCGTGATCTCCCTGCAGAAGGAAACTGCATCGACCTTCGTGACTATCAGATGGGAGTATTCCCTGCTTTTCCCTTCCATGTCGATAAGGCTTTCGGCAAGGTATTTCAGCCTTTCAACATTCTTGCGGGCCGTCATCAGCTTGCGCCTGACCTCCCCGCTGTCATATTCGCCGCCGCTGCATATTTCGCAGATAGGGGAATAAATCAGTGTCAGCGGTGTCTTTATCTCATGGGAGATGTCGGCATAGAATCTGAGCTTCATGCCGTCCAGTTTCTTTTCCTCCATGCGTATTGCATCGGCAAGAAGGACAGCGTTGCGCTGTTTCAGCCTTTTCCGGTATGCATTCTGTGCATAATAAAGTGCGGATGCCGCCAGAATGAGATAGAGTACAAGGGCCGCGGTCGTAGCGTAGAACGGAGGCTTTATCCTTATATGCAGGACAAGGGGATCATATTTCCATATGAGGTTGTTGTCGGTATAATATACAGTGAACTCATATTTCCCGGGTGCAAGGTTCGAATATGACGCCTCGTTTCCGGAGCCGGTACAGAATGTGAAGCCGTCGTCTTCGCCCTTCAGCATGTATCTGTAATAATGTTCTCCCGAATAGTCAAGGACATTGAAGGATATCGAAAAATCATTCTGGTAATGGGAAAGTACGACGGATGACGTGTTGCTGATAGACTCCTGCATTATCACCTTCCCCCTGTATTCTTGTCCCGGGATGACATCCGTCCCGGATACCCTGAAGCGGGAGAATACTGCATTCGCGTTGATTGCAGTGTAGTCCTTTATGGTTTCAGGGTCGAATACGTCGATGCTGTTCAACCCGGCCATCATCATTATTCCGGAACTCAGCCTGCATGCGGTACGCACTTTGAAACTGCCGTTGACGAGCCCGTCTCCGGTGTCGTAATACCTGAAATCCGATGTCTCCGGAGACCATTTGAGAAGTCCGATCCCCCCTATCCAGTAATTCCCGGAATTGTCCTGCAGAAGCGTCTCGTACACGCTCCTGATACTCTCGTTTTCTACTTTTTCCCCTCTGAAACCGTATGACCATTTTTCTTCCGGAGGGATGATATCAAGCCCACGGTTGATGCTGAGCATGGCTATCTCTCCGTTCTTGCCTTTGATTATGGATGTGATGATGGTCCTGAAATAAGGGTCCGTGCTTTCTTCAGACCAGTCGGCAACAGTTTCTCCGTTCTCTGTGAAATCTATGGTCTTCAGCCCGTCACGGCATCCGACCCATATCCTTTTCCTGTCTGTGGTATCGCACCGGTCAACAAGTGCCGACAGGATGGCACTGTTGTCGAAATATCTCACCGGACTGGCGGCAGCTCCGGTGTAATACCGGTTGGAGGCCATGTCTCCTTCGAACTTTACATTGAACAGGCCGCGGTCGGTCCCTACCCACAGCCCTGTCTCCCTGTCCTCCAAAATGAGGTTGACCTTGTACGCTTTGTTGAAGATACTGCGTATACGGACATGTTCCCGATGCGCGAGCACCCGTTCCATGTCATTTCTGGACAATACGTATACACCTCCGGATCCTCCAAGTAGGAGGTCCCCGTTGATGGCACGCCTGAGGACAGGCATGCCGGACGGGAGGTTGTCAATATAGTCAGACAGGGACACCATCCCGGAAAAATCATCTGTCCACATGTCAAGACCGGCATCCGGAAGAGACATGATAACATTCCCGTCATATTCGCATATCCCCTTTATCCTTTTCCCGGAGTAGTGGTAAGATAAATTGTCGTATAGTTGGAAATCGTTGACATTCAGGACTATCTGGACCAGCCCTTCCATAGTGCCCACCCACAGGTTGCCTACGTTGTCGGCATAAAGGGTTTTTATCAGGTTGTTCGGCAGTCTGGTTATCCTGTCCTTGTCGGTATAGCTCCTGATGAATTCCATGGACGGGCTGTACAGCATTATCCCGTTTCTTCCTGTCCCTACCCAGATGTTCCCGAAACTGTCTTTTTCAACCGCAGTCGCACCGGCGGCAGAAACCCTTTCCGCAGTGCCTTCATATGAATCATACAGATACTGCCCTGACGTTCCGACAATGCAGAATACGCCAGGGCCAGAATCCGTAATGTCTGTAAAACTGCCTCCGATGATTGTTTCCGCCGTCCCGTCGGAAACGTTGTACCTGACTGCATTCCTGTCTGACAGCAATATGAAAGTGCTGTCAGATTCTTCAGCCATGTCGCATACGGCTTCTGAGAAGCCCGACGGAAGGACCCCTTCTCCTTCCCGATATTCATACAGGCCTGCCGCAGTACACAGGAAAATCCTTCCGGAATCGCATTCGCATATCCTGTTTATATTCGGCAGCCGTCTACCTCCGGCATCTGCTGTGATGGTTGCTGTCTTATGGCTTACTATATCGAATATTGTAAGTCCGGCTTCATGGCAGGCAATGTACAGTACAGAGTCCCGGGCCGCAGTCATGTCATTGATCTTGGCGTTCCTCAGGATATCCCATTTGTCCCCTTTGAATTCATTTACGGAAAGAAGTTCTGTCCCGTCCCATCGGCATACTCCGTTCGGAGTCCCGAACCAGATGAATCCGAATGCATCCTGCGTCACGGATGTGACATCGCTGTGCGGGACTCCATCTTCTATACCCAGGACGGCCGATACAATGTGGCCCTGTCCGTAAACGGTACCGTACAGGAAACATGTACAGTATAGCATAAACGAAAGGAATATCCTCAGTAATTTCATAAGCCAATATCGGTTCAGTTTGATTTTTGTCTTATAAGGTCATGTCCGGGCTGCCGGAACGGCTTCCTCCAAATTGCCGGGGCCGCAGCGCTATGCCGGTGCGACCCTAGGCATCGGGCATATCTCCTTTTTCATGTCAGCCTGCAGTGCCTTATAAAGAAGATGATATTTAAGTTCCTGATAGTCAGGATTGCTCCATAGGTTGTTGTATTCTCCGGGGTCATTCAGCAGGTCGAAAAGTTCCCCCTCGTCACTGTTCATGTACCATACGATTTTATATCTTTCCGTCACCATGGACTTCTGGTAGAATTTCGTCCTCTGGAAATGGTTCTCTATAAGTACGTGGTCGCGTATCGATTCAGTCTGTCCCGAGAACAGGCCTGACGCATCCTTACCGGACATTGAAAGTGGCAGGTCCTCCATGCCGGCAATGGACAGCAGGGTAGGGGCAAGGTCCACCAGCGAAAACAGTGCATCGCATTTCCTGCCTTCCGGGAAATGGCCTTTCCATGACACGATGAACGGTATCCTGACATCTTCCTCGAACATGAAGCCGCCTTTGAAATGCAGCCCGTGGGAACCTATATGGTTACCGTGGTCCGTGGTAAATATTATAAGGGTGCTTTCAAGCATTCCTTTTTCTTCAAGGTAATCGAGTATTTTCCCTATATATTTGTCCATCATGGAGATCATGCCGTAATACAGGGCCATGTTCTTGCGGGCCTGTCCGTCCGATACCTTGCTGTGCGACTGGAACCCGTGTACAGGGAAACCGTCCTCAACGAATTCCTTGCCCCACCGGCTGTCGTCAGTCTGTGTCATTCGATAATGGTACGGCATGTCGTCCATATCATTTTCAGGGACATAGGGCAGTTCCATCGTCTCCGGATCATACATTTTGTCCCATGGTTCAGGGACAAGATAAGGAGGATGGGGATCGAAAAAACTGGCCCATACGAAAAACGGTCTGCTGCTTTTTTCTGCCTCCTCAATCCGTTTTATCGACGTTTCGGCTATCCATGCGTCCAGGTGATATTCTTCCGGGCAGTTCCATGCCCCGTGCTGCCTCTTGGGGTTCCTGGACATGTTTTTGCTGACCGTCTCATCCATTTCCGGATTGTATACGGCATATCCGTCCTGCGGTACGGCAAACCATTCCTGCCATTCGTAAGGGTCACGGCCTTCTTTTTTCAGTTTCTCCATCATCCACAGTGCATAGTGCTGCCCCACATGCCCTTCGTCCCCATGGTTCCTGGCCAGGTCGGCATGGCCGAACCCGTAGAACGGTCCGTGGTATCTTCTCCAGAAATCCAGGTCCTGCAGTATCGGGTACCCTTCCAGGCTCGGATATTCGGGAGTGCCGGCCAAAGGCATGAAATGGGCTTTCCCGACAAGATAGGAATCGTATCCGATCTCACCCAGATAGTCGCCTATGGTGGGAATTTCTTCGTCCAGTTTCGTCCCCAGGGCATAGGCTCCGTGCTGGGACGGATACATTCCTGTAATCATCGTGGCACGCGTAGGCGTAGAGACCGGATTGCATGTATATGCACGGGTGTACAGTGTCCCGGCTCGGACAAGCCGGTCGATATTGGGCGTACTGATTGCACCGTTGTTGGCGTGGATTGCGTTCCATACCTGCTGGTCGCTGGTTATCAGAAGGATGTCGGGCCTTTCCCCGTCACGGACCTTTATATCTCCAGGAGGTCCGTATGCCTTAAGATATTCCTGTTTTACCATGCCGTCCTGCTGTGCATAAGCCACTCCGCCGCAACCGGCAAACAATAATGACTGTATGATTAACTGCCTGTTCATTTCTGTGTGGATTTATTCTCTTGCCGATGTTTTGTGGTATATGTACTCGAATCCTGACCTGGCGTTCATGTAAGGGTAGCTGTCGAATATGTATCCTTTCCCGTACATCCTCGGGTCGCCGCTGTCTTTGAGCTCCTTCTCCATCCTTCGGCGCAGCTGATTTTTTATCCTGCCGTACCCCGGATCTTCCGCGAGGTTGTTCATGCAGTGAGGATCGTTCTGCATGTCATACAGCTCCTCCGGTTTTCTCATGCCGAAACAAAGTTCGAACAGCCGGTAGTCCGGGTCATCCGGCTTCAGGGATGTCAGGTACGATTTTGTAGGGGAGTCATCGCAGTTCCGGTAATTGTACTCAGGGTTTCCCACAGGCCACCTTGAAGGCTCGTAGTTCCTTACATACAGCCATTCGTCAGTTCTTATCGCCCTGACAGGGTACCCGAGGTTTACGCCTTCTTCATCCGCCCTGCCGAGGTCATGCCTCTCTTTGCATAGGATCATGTGGTCTCTTTTTTTGTTGACCCTGCCGTCTTTCTCCGACAGGAGGATATCCAGGAAACTTTTCCCTGACATCTGCGGATGCATCGGCAGTCCGGCCGTCTCCAGTATGGTAGGGGCTACGTCGTGGAAGCCTATGAAATCCGACACTACCCTTCCGGGCATGATTTTACCTTTCCAGAATGCAATGAAAGGCACATGGAAAGCCTCGTCGTATATCTGTCCCTTGACCCGGGGGAACGGCATTCCGTGGTCGGACGTTACGATTATGAGGGTATTGTCCAGCAGGCCCTTCTCCTCCAGTATCCTTACGGCCCTTCCAATATGTGTGTCGAACCATTCCACTTCCACCGCATAGTCCAGCAGGTCGCCCTTTACTATGCCGTTGTCCGGCAGGAACGGCTGGACGTCTACCGAATCCATGTCTTTGCCGGTCCTTTTCCAGGAATCCTGTTCATACCATCTGTGCGGCTCTTTCGCCCCGAGCCAGAAACAGAACGGCCTGCCCTCGGGGTTGTGCTCAAGAAAGTATCTGAAGTTTCCGGCATAGTCTATCCTGCTTATGCCTTTTGCGGGGACGTCCCTGCAGACAATGCCGTTGTATTCCGGTCCTGCGGGATTGTATTCCGTTTCATACACACCCGGGCCCCAGCCTTTCCCCGTAAATCCGACGTGGTATCCGTTTTCCATCAGGATGTGAGGATAGAACCTGAATTCCCCCGGAAACCTGGACCAATGGTTTGCCGCCTCCTTCAGTTGCCATGAGTACATTCCGGTAACAAGGCATGCCCTTGACGGGGCGCTTTTGGGATTCTGCGTGTATGCATTTGTAAAGACAATGCCGTTTGCTGCCAGGCTGTCTACAGCCGGTGT
This sequence comes from uncultured Bacteroidales bacterium, assembly GCA_944325965.1. Classification (GTDB taxonomy): domain Bacteria; phylum Bacteroidota; class Bacteroidia; order Bacteroidales; family UBA932; genus Cryptobacteroides. Next base: position 5,305 of record CALVCB010000024.1, on the reverse strand, counting down.
ATTGCAATACCGGCAGCCGTACGGCCCGAAAGACGTTCTGGACGCGTCATCCGCAATGCAGAACAGGATGTTCGGGCGTTCCCGGGTTTCCTGGGCCGATGCAATGAAAGGAAGCAGGGCTATTGGCAATAATCCGCATTTCATGTTCATTCCGGTCTTTTTTTTCATCTTTTATATAAGTTAAAGTCTACTTGTCCTGCTCATAGGCAAAGCGGAATTTATCCCCGCGGACATGCGCAGCCTTCATGCAGGCATCTATTTTCCTCACGATATCGGGATGCTCTCCTGAGACATCCCGGCTTTCCGCAATGTCTGACGACAGGTCATACAGTTCGATATGCGCATCCGGATTTTTCGACATCCCGTTCCTGACTCCTTTCCAGTTACCCATCCTGACAGCCTGGGCACCTTTGACTGTATGTATCTCCCAATACAGGAAATCATGTTCGGGCTGCTTCTTTCCGGTAAGTTCAGGCAGGAAAGAAATACCGTCCGTAGGTTCTTCAAAATCTGCTCCTGCAATATCCGCAAGTGTAGGCTTCACATCGCAGAAGGCGGAGACATGCCTGCTGACGCTGGATTCCCTGATATGCCCGTTCCACCTGACTATAAGCGGAACGCGTATCCCCCCTTCGTAAAAATCCCCCTTTATGCCACGCAGAGGGCCGTTTCCGTTGAAGAATTCCGGGTCTGCTCCTCCGGCGTCATGCGGGCCGTTGTCGCTGCTGAAAAATATGACCGTATTGTCGTCAATACCGTATTTCTCCAGTGCTGCCATGATTTCCCCAACATACCTGTCAAGCCTAAGTACCATAGAGGCGAAAACGGCATGGGGATGCTCCTGACGGCAGTATTTCCGAATAATCAGCCCTTCTCCGTATTCTGTGCCTGCATCTCCTTCTTCTCCTGTATAGGGCGTTTCCGGTCCGAAAACCGTTTTCATGGAATCAAGGACATGGTCTTCCGGCACAGTCAGTTCCGCATGTGGCAGTGTAGTCGGAAAGAACAGGAAAAAGCAGCTGTCCCTGTTTTCTTTTATGAACTCCAGTGCCTTTTCATGGATGAGGTCAGCCGAATATGTGCATTTTTTCATCCATCCGGTGTTTCCCTCCAAATAGACTTTCTCGTCATTGTGCCAGAGGTATTCCGGGTAGTACCTGTGGGCGACCGCCTGGCAGTTGTATCCGAAGAATTCGTCGAACCCCTGCCTGTTGGGATCGCCTTCCGTACCGGGATAACCGAGCCCCCATTTGCCGAAGGCTCCGGTGACATACCCTTCCTTTTTGAGCATTTCTGCTATTGTTTCCGTATCAGCCGATATCGGTATCTGCCCTTCGGGGGTATCGGGATTCTGCCTGTTCCCTCTGACAGTGGTGTGCCCGGTATGCAGGCCGCTCATGAGGACAGACCTGGACGGAGCCGATACGGCGCATCCTGAATAATGGTCCGTGAATATCATCCCTTCTGCCGCAAGCCTGTCAATGTTCGGAGTGCTGAACCGTTGTTGCCCGTAACATGACAGATCCCCGTATCCGAGGTCGTCCGCCAGTATGAAAACGATATTGGGCTTTTCACCCGGACGTGCCGTCGCCGGCAGGCACCCTGCCAGCAGGGCGGCCGCCATCGCATTTCCATAACATAGTCTTGTTTCCATGGTGCCTGAAATTTTTCCGTACCTCAAAATTCGGCATTATTTTCTGTTTTTGACCTCTCTGATTGTTCATGTTTTTGCCCGATTCGTTCAATACCGCTTCCAATTATGCCTAAAGTACCGGAAGGACGTGGCCGGGCGGAAGTCCGCGCAAGTGAAAAATTGAGAAGGCCCCTTTGAGATGGGTTGGGGATTCCGGGGGATGAAGTGGAAAGTAAGATACGGCAACTGATGGAAATTTCCAATCTACAGGATAACATCCGGGTGGAACGCGCGCCGGATGCCGTCCAGGGTTTTTATCTGTTCCGGTTCGGGCAGGGATGAGAGACGGCTGATGCTGCCGAGCATGGCCGCACCTCCGAAGCCGAGGGCGCGGAGACGGCCGATGCGGTCTGGTGTGACTCCGCCCAGGGCGAAGACTTTGCTGTCAATGATTCCCGCGGAGGACCACTCGAGAAGGGCACTGCAGGAAAATGCTGCGGAGTAGCCCTGCTTTGAGATACTGTCGAATATGGGGCTGAGGAATACGTAGTCGCACTGCGCCTTGTATCTCACCACTTCATCTATGGAGTGGCATGAGCGGCTGACGTGCCCGGTATAGCCAGGCGGGGTTTCACTGCGGCGGGAATTGAGATGAATCCCACGCAGCCCGTATGGGGCGGCGAGCTCGAAAAAGTCATGTATCATGATATGCTTACGGTCTTCTGCCGGCAGGGCGTCGAGAAGCCGTCTGCATTCAGTTTCTGAAGCGCCTGGCTTGCGCAGGTGAACTACGTCCACACCATGCGCAAGCAGGCGGCTGATGAATCCGGCTTCCCCGCAGAAGAAGTCCGGAGATGTGATTACGCACCAGGTCATTATGTGGCCCGGGCTATTTTTTCAGTTTCGCTATGATCAGGTCGGCAACCTTCTTCCCTGACATGAGCATCCCTCCGAAGATAGGTCCCATGCGTGGGGTCCCGCTGACTGCTGAAGCGGCCATGCCGCAGACATAGAGTCCCGGATATATCTCCTTGGTGCCGTTGACGACTTCCTGTTCCCCGGCCACAACGTCCAGAGAGCGCTCCCCGATTACATCCCCTGTATCAGTGGCGAGGCGGATGCCGTTCTTGCGGGCTACGGTCCTGCACATCTCGCTGTCATGTCCGGTACCGTCTATCACGCACCTGGCCATGATGTTGAGAGGGTCCACGTGAAGGCCTTCGCGCAGGACAGGGGTCCAGTTCACCACGACGCCGCTCACGACATTGTTCTTGAACACTACATCCTCGACGGAATAGCAGTTGAAGATGGTTGCCCCTTCATGTACGGCCTTGTAGAGCAGGGCGGAGGTGCTTTCCACGGAGTCCATCACATAGAGACCGTCACTGAAAGGCCTGTAGTTGATGCCGAAATCCTTGACGATGTCCATCGCCTCTTCCTGTACTACTATCTGGTTGAACATCATGGCCCCGCCCCACATGCCCCCGCCAGGGGACAGCTTGCGGTCGAACTGCGCCACCTTCAGTCCGGCTTTCGCCAGATAATATGCGGCTACAATCCCTGACGGGCCGCCTCCTACGATGGCCACATCAATATCGAGATTATTCTCCAGCTTCTCGAAATAGGTACTGATGATACCTTTTGAAACGTTTTTTTCAATCATTGCATTGTCCGTTTTGTCCCGTGGGAAGCCACTGCCGGCTGCCTGGCGGGACGGTTTAAGAATTATACTGTTGCAGTTCCCTTGCAATCCTTTCCATTTCCCCTACAGGGTCGGCGGCCCGCAGTATGCTGCCGCTCAATGCGATACCGTTGACCCCGGTAGCCATGATGTCCGGGATGTCGTCGAATGTTATGCCTCCGATGGCGACTACAGGCAGTTCTATGCCGTTTTCACGCATCCGGGCGACAATCCGGCTGTACCCTTCGAGGCCGAGGATTGTGGCGAGGTTCTTTTTGGTCGTGGTGAACCGGAACGGCCCGCAGCCGATGTAGTCGGCGCCCTGTCCGGCCAGGCGGCGGATGTCCTCGAAAGTGTTGGCTGTTCCTCCGATTATGAAGTTCCCGCCGGCTATCTTCCGGGCCTCCGTAACCGGCATGTCGTTCTTGCCGAGGTGCACCCCATCGGCCCCGGTTCGCAGGGCCACTTCGAGGTTGTCATCGACTATGAACACCGCCCCGGCCTTCCTGCACTCCTGCAGGACAAGCCTTGCAACCCGCTCCAGTTCAGTGCTGTCAGCATCCTTCATGCGCAGCTGTATCCACCGGCAGCCTCCTTTGAGGGCGATCATCGCCGAGTCATAGAAGGAGAGGCTGCCAGTGAAGTGCGTAATGAACTGCAGTCTGGATAACGATTTGAGACAGTGATGTTTCCATCCTGCGCTGCCTGGAGCGGTATCCCCGTCTTTGCTGAATTGTCCTGTGTGGCCTGTCATTTTTCTGTCCTTTTTCCGGTATGTACAAAAAGGAAAGACGCGCCTGAAGCGGCGGATGTGCCGTAAAAGAGTGTCACCAAAAATTCCAGCGTCGGCATTATCCGTACTGGTGCAAAGTGTATCTTCTCAGCCATTGGCGTACAAAAGCCCTCCGGCACCACCTTTTTAGTACATGAAACCGGGGCAAATATATGAAGAAGCCAGGAGCAGAGCAAATTTATTTGCCCTGCCGTGCGTGCCACAGAGGTGACTTTTATATTGGAAAAATCAGGACAACTTCCTAATTTGCACTGTCATTCAAATAAATTTGCCTGATTGCGATGGAAAAGATACGTTTCGGGGTCGTAGGGACCAATTTCATAACCGACTGGGTGATAGCCGGGGCCAGGCAGGACAGCCGCTTCTCTCTTGACGCGGTCTGCTCGCGGCGCAGGGACACTGGGGAGGCTTTCGCCTCAAGACACGGTATTCCCAAAGTGTTCACATCCCTGGAGGAGATGGCATCAAGTCCGGATATAGACGCCGTCTATATCGCTACCCCGAATTCCTGCCATGCGGAGCAGAGTATCCTGTGCATGTCCCTGGGAAAGCATGTCCTGTGCGAGAAGCCTTTGGCTTCCAATGCGGAAGAGGCCAGGCGGATGATCCGGGCCTCGGAGAGATACGGTGTGGCCCTGATGGAGGCCATGAAGCCTGTCCTCACCCCTAATTTTTCTGTACTGCGCAGGGCTGTGGAGCATGTAGGGACTGTCCGCAGCTATTTTTCTTCGTTCTGCCAGTATTCGTCCCGATACGACAGGTACAAGGCGGGGGAGCTCCCTAATGCTTTCAACCCGGTTTATTCGAACGGCGCGCTGATGGACATCGGCGTATATACTATCTATCCTATGGTCGTGCTGTTCGGCATGCCCCTGGAGGTGAAGGCTTCAGGGCTGCTTCTGCCATCCGGGGTTGACGGGCAGGGGAGTGCCGTGTTCAGATATGAGGGGATGGAGGCCTCCGTGATGTACTCGAAGATTTCGGATTCATTCCTCCCCACGGAGATACAGGGAGAGGGAGGGACCGTCATTGCCGACCGCATCGGCTCCATCGGCAAGGTCACGTTCATACGGCATGCGGCATCCGCCTCCGGCGGGAAGGGACGCCGTCAGGAGCCGGAAGACATCACGGCGGCGTCCGGTATGGACGAATATTATTACGAAGTGGCCGAGTTCATGGACCTCATACAGTCCGGCAG
>CALVCB010000023.1 GCA_944325965.1 uncultured Bacteroidales bacterium | reverse complement strand
TCCCAGCCGGTCTCGAAACGGCGGGCCATGTAAAGGCCGCTTTCGGTGAAATACACCGCATTGATCCAGTCTATCCAGGTCTTGTACTGCTCATGATAGACCTGCCTTCTGGAACCGTCTGAAGCATTCACTGCATAAAGGTCGAGAGTGTTCTGGATACGCGGCATCCTGGCGATATAGAATTCCTTGCTGTCAGCCCCCCAGAACGGAATCCCGAAATACTGGTCCTCCGACGGGTCGAAGTCCGCCCAGACAATTTCCGGAGCCGGACATGCATCGTCCGTGACTACTCCTGAAGGGCCGGCCAGTACCATACCGCCGTCCTGCGGAGTGAAAAGGCCGGACACATCCACGATACCGATCCTCACTTCGGGATTCCTCTCCCCCGCTTTCGGATAACGGGTGTTGTTCAGTCTGCCGTCCTGCCCGAACGGGGAATAGATCGGGAAGAGAGGTACCTGAGTATTGTCAAACCGGTAGAAACCTATCTTCCTGCTGTCAGGGGACCACCAGAAGGCCTTGTACTTCGAAGGACGCCCGAGAATCTCCTCGTAATACACCCACGAGGCATACCCGTTAAGTATCAAGTCAGTGCCGTCGAATGTCAGACGCATCTCCCTCTGCGAAGCTATATCCATGACATACAGGTCATTGTCACGCGTGAAGGCAAGTTTCGTGGAGTCAGGCGAATATGTAAGGTTGGCCGCCCCTTCCGGATTTACCGGGAATCCGGCATACTTTTCCGGGGCCGACACGCCCGTTTTCCGTTTCCCGTTGCGGGCATTCACCGAGAAAGCGAGGGAATCGGTGTAAGTCCCGTCATAAGAGAAGATTACCTCTTTATCGGAAATCCATTTCCATGAAGAAGGGACTTTCCTGAACTGTTCCGGGCCGTCAGCGGCCGATGCGCCGATAGTGCATACTGCGGACATGGCAATCAGTGTCAAAGACAATACTGATCTGTTCATATATCAATAAATTTTATTTTAAACCTTGTTTATTTACAATCATGCTGCGCCTCGGCATAGTCCGAACGAGTTCGCCCTCTGCTCTCGGCTTGCAGTCTATTTTAATTACAATAATACGGTGAATTCGCGTGGCTCACATTTTGACCGGTAAATATACGCATTAATTAAAAACAGGGAGCAAAGATACCCTAAAATGCCTTATGGGCATCAAATAAAATTTGAAAATAAGAAGTTAAAGACATATCTTTGTATGATTGGGTCGTGTGCATGTGCGGGCAGACCTTTTCTGCAGAAGCACGGCACGCTTCCGCAAGTAAAGACCAACCAAATCAACAATTTATGGCTAAAGAAGTAGAACAGGAAGGAACAGCCGGTGTCAATGCCGCCAAACTCAAGGCATTGCAGGCTACGATCGACAAGATTGAGAAAGATTACGGGAAAGGGACGATCATGAAGCTGGGGGATCAGCCACAATGGGAGGTCTCCGTGATTCCGAGCGGCTCTATCGCTCTGGACCACGCCCTCGGGATAGGAGGCTATCCGAGAGGAAGGGTCATCGAAATTTTCGGACCGGAATCCAGCGGTAAGACTACCCTGGCAATCCACGCTATCGCGCAGGCACAGAAACAGGGCGGGATAGCCGCCATCATTGATGCCGAACACGCATTCGACAGGACATACGCCAAGAATCTGGGAGTGAACCTCGAGACACTGCTTATCTCCCAGCCGGACAACGGGGAACAGGCCCTGGAAATCGCCGACAACCTCATACGCTCCGGGGCAATAGACATAATAGTCATAGACTCCGTGGCGGCCCTTACGCCGAAGGCCGAGATCGAGGGCGAGATGGGCGATGCCAAGATGGGACTCCAGGCAAGGCTCATGAGCCAGGCCCTCAGGAAGCTAACCGCGAACATCAGCAAGACCAACACATGCTGCATATTCATCAACCAGCTGAGAGACAAGATAGGCGTGATGTTCGGCAACCCGGAGACAACCACCGGAGGAAACGCATTGAAATTCTACGCGTCGGTCCGCGTGGATGTGCGCCGCACCAGCCAGATAAAGGACGGAGAGGAGGCCCTCGGGAACAGGACCAAGGTAAAAATCGTAAAGAACAAGATGGCTCCTCCGTTCAAGAAGGCAGAATTCGACATCGTATTCGGAGAAGGCATCTCCCATGTTGGTGAGGTCATCGACCTCGGCGTGGAGTTCGACATCATCAAGAAAAGCGGGTCATGGTTCAGCTACAACGACTCCAGGCTCGCCCAGGGGCGCGAAGCCGTCAAGCAGCTCCTTACCGACAACGTGGAGCTGTGCGACGAGATCGAGGCAAAGATCCGCGAAGCCCTGCAGAACGTACAGGACTGACCGTTGACATGAGGGCTCCGGCCCGGAGATCAGCAGGACCAAAATGACAGAAGATATACTAAATAATCAGAAAGCGTTTTTCCGCAGCGGAAAAACGCTTTCCGTGTCTTACAGGAAATCAGTTCTCGAATCGCTGAAAAGGACGGTCATGGAAATGGAGGGGGAGATTAATGACGCCCTGCTTTCCGACCTCGGCAAGAGCGGAACGGAGGCCTATATGTGCGAGACAGGCATGACACTGTCCTCACTCAGCCATACCATAAGCCATTTACGGAGCTATTCCCGCCGCAGAAGGGCGCGTACTCCCCTGGCGCAGTTCCCGGCCAGGAGCTATATCATCCCGGAGCCATACGGGAATGTACTGGTGATGAGCCCGTGGAACTACCCGCTCCTGCTGAGCCTGTCCCCGGTAGTGAGTGCCGTAGCTGCGGGCAATACAGTGATACTCAAGCCCAGCGCATACTCCCCTGCCACATCCTCTGTCATAAGGAGAATCATCGGTAAGGTCTTCCCACAGGAGCATGTGGCCGTAATTGAGGGAGGACGGGAAGTGAACTCCGACCTGCTGGAGCAGAAATTCGACTACATATTCTTTACAGGGAGCAAGACCGTAGGACGTACAGTGATGGCCAAAGCGGCAGAGCACCTGACCCCGGTGACGCTCGAACTCGGAGGAAAAAGTCCGGTGATAATAGACAGGAGCCTTATCCGCAGCGGCAGAGGCGCTTCCGGAGCAGATGACGTACGCTCCGCCGGGACTGACCTGAGGACAGCTGCAAGGAGGATTGTCTTCGGAAAATTCCTGAACTGCGGGCAGACCTGCGTCGCTCCGGACTATGCCATTGTGCATGAGGACATCGCAGAGGAATTCATCGCACTGTGCAGGGAGGAGACATCCAGGATGTTCGGGCCAGCCCCGCTGGAAAACCCCGACTACGGGAAGATAGTGAACCGCAAGCATTTCGACCGCCTGGTCTCATGCCTGGAGGAAATCGCCCCGCCATCAGGTACGGCACCGGTCTTGGGGCCAGGCCATGCGGAGATACTCTACGGAGGAGGGAGCGATGCCGCCAAACTCAAGATAGAGCCGACCATCGTCATGGCCGGCAGCATAGACTCCGCGCAGAGCGACCATCTCTCGCTCATGCAGGACGAAATCTTCGGTCCGGTGATGCCGGTGCTCACTTACAGGGACATAGAATCGGTGATAAATTACATAGACGAAAGGCCGAGACCGCTCGCCGCATATATCTTCACATCCGACAGATGCCTTGAAAGGACACTGCTGGAGAGGCTGCATTTCGGAGGAGGCTGCGTGAATGACACCATCATACATCTGGCCACAGAGCAGATGCCGTTCGGAGGCGTAGGCGAAAGCGGTATGGGAAGGTACCACGGAAAATACGGATTCGACACCTTCACCCACCTCAAAAGCATAGTGGACAAGCCTCTCTGGCTCGATCTCCCAATGCGCTACCAGCCATACGGCAAATTAAAGGAAATGATTATCAGGATGTTCCTCAAATGAGAAGCCGCCTGGACTGTCATGGTCTGGCGATACGGCACCGTGAAAGCCGGGAGGCATCTTCGGGACGAAGGACCCCGGCACGCCCAAGGGCATCCACCGACCATGAGGATTCAGGATTGTTGTCCCGGAAAAGGACTATCCCGTGGGCGGATCCGGAACCGATATACGGGTGGAGCCGCAAGGAATCCTCCGGAAGCGACCACAGGGGATAAGGCCGGACATATGCCGAATCCACGGTGACAAGGTCCGACAGCGCGTCATACCTCTCCCTGTCGAACTTCCATATATCCATGAGCTGTTCTTTGTAAGAATAGCCACCGAGCCTTCTCCTGTACTCTACCATCCTGGACGCGAAGTACCCTCCGATACCAGGGAGGGCGTCAAATGCTGCCGAATCGGCAATGTTAAGGTCGATCAGGGGTATGTCTATGTACTTTTCGAGCCTGCGGTAGACAGAATCCGCGACCACATAGGATTTTGCAAAATCCGTCTTTCTGCGGAACCTGCCGCCTTTCAGGCGGTAATTGACTATAGAAGCTGCCTGCTTTTCGGAAAAGCCGAGACGGCAGAGGTCCTCGCGGGAAACCGTGTTGGGGTCAAAACGGAAATTCTCTACCCTCTTTACAGCATGGGCCCTGTATACGGATTCAGCCGACGGGCTGTGCACGGAAGGCCTTTTCACAATAACACGTCCTCCTACTCTCCCGTCCGCTGCCGCTGACGCACCGTTCACTCCTGCTCCGCCGGCATGGTCCTTCCCGGCATCGCTGCCGGAAGTGTCCCCTCCCCAGGGCGTCACAGCCGCATTCCCGGGAGATGTGCCTGCAAGCACACGGGCGGCAACAGCACTGTCCACGACATACACCGTGTCCGGGCGGTCCCTCCTGTTAACGATGGCCGTCACTGCCGCCTTGTGGACGAACATTGCTGTCTGAAAACCGATAATAAGAAATACCAGGGCGACTGCTCCTGTTGTCACAGATGCAGGTCGGTCCTTCCTCCCGGACCTGTCCCCGCCTTTTTCATTTTCTCTCCTCATCTTCTACACTTTATCCTGCCGCACTCCCACACACTTTAAAACCGGTGAACCGGCTCTATATTTCCGGCACAGCCCCGGTCTCCGGCTTCTTTTTTACGGGCCTGCAGCCTTCCACTATAATGACAATCTCCCCCTTTGGCTCATGCTCCGCATACCATGCCGCCACCTCGGAAAGGCTGCCGCGCCGGTGCTCTTCATGCACTTTGGAAATCTCCCTCGCGACCGAACACCCCCTCTGAGGACCGAATACCTCGGCAAACTGCTCCAGGGTCTTCACCAGCCGGTACGGAGATTCGTAGAAAACCATCGTCCTCGTTTCAGCGGCAAGCTCCGCAAGCCTCGTCCTGCGGCCTTTCTTGACAGGCAGAAAGCCTTCGAAACAGAACCTGTCGCACGGGAATCCGGAACTCACCAGGGCAGGCACGAATGCCGTGGCCCCGGGCAGGGTCTCCACTTCAATGCCCTCCTGCACGCAGGTCCTCACAAGCAGGAAGCCAGGATCGGAGATTCCGGGTGTACCGGCATCGCTTATGAGGGCTGCATCGAGTCCTCCGAGTATGCGGTCCTTTATCATGGACACCGTCTTGTGCTCATTGAACTTGTGGTGGGACTCCAGCCTGCCGTGTATGTCATAGTGCTTGAGCAGCACCGAACTTGTCCTGGTGTCTTCCGCCAGGATGAGGCCGGCGCTCTTCAGCACGGAAACGGCCCTGAAAGTCATGTCCTCAAGATTCCCTACCGGAGTAGGCACGATATAGAGTTTCCCGCTCATTCCAAATCTGCATTTTTGTGCTATCTTTGCGCGCACAAATGCAAAAGTAAGGAAATGTTTTTAGAAAACGCAAAAAAAGGTTGGATAGAGGTCATCTGCGGCTCCATGTTCTCCGGGAAGACCGAGGAGCTGATCCGCAGGCTCAGGCGTGCCCAGTTCGCAAACATGAAAGTGGAAATCTACAAGCCTGCGATAGACATACGCTATTCGGAGGACGAAGTGGTGTCGCATGACCTGCACAGCATACCGTCCACGCCGATAGACTCCCCCGCAAGCATGCTCCTGCTGTCAAGCGATGTAGATGTAGTGGGCATAGACGAGGCGCAGTTCTTTGATGACACCATAGTAGAAGTGGCCCAGACCCTTGCAGACAGGGGAATTAGGGTGATCATAGCCGGGCTCGACACCGATTTCACCGGCAAGCCGTTCGGGCCGATGCCTGCTCTCATGGCAGTGGCTGAGGATGTACAGAAAGTCCACGCCATATGCGTCAAATGCGGCAGCATCGCCAACCATTCGCACAGGCTGTCCGCCAGCGACCAGCTTGTCGTACTCGGGGAGAAGGACACATACGAGCCTCTCTGCAGACACTGTTTCAACGAGGCTACAAGGCAGACAGAAGCAGGTCCACGTCCGCAGGAGGATTAGGTAGCCGCCCGCAGGGAAACCCTTGCGGCAGGAAGCCTCACTTCCTCGGATGATGTGCAAGGACAGTATTCTGCCATACGCTGCTTTCGATATGCGTATAGATTTCAGTAGTCAATATGCTCTCGTGCCCCAGCATCTCCTGGACGGCACGCAGGTCAGCACCGTTCTCAATCAGGTGCGTGGCGAATGAATGCCTGAAAGTATGCGGAGAAATCTCCTTGCCGATACCTGCGATGAGGGCCTGGCGTTTGACCATCTTGAATACGGACACCCGGCTCAGCTTCCGCCCGAACCTGTTCAGGAACAATATATCCTCCGACTCCCTGTCATAAGGCTCCGGCCTGACTTCCAGATACCTGCCGACAAAATCAAGGGCGATCCCGTCTATCGGCACAAGCCTCTGTTTGTCCCCCTTCCCCACTACACGGACAAATTTCTCTTTCACGAACACATCGGAAATCTTCAGCCCCACCACCTCCGACACCCGCAGCCCGCAGCCGTAAAGCACCTCCAGAACAGCCCTGTCCCTGACTCCGGTCACATCATCAAGAGGGACGGAGTCCATTATCCTCTCCACCTCCTCCAAAGAAAGGACTTCCGGGAGATACCGCCCGATCTTTGGGGCGTCCACCCCATCGCAGGGATTCTCCACAATCAGCCTTTCCGACACCATATAGTTGAAAAAGGACTTCAGCGCGCTCAGCAGTCGGGCCTGTGAACGTTTCGAATAGCCGGTGCGTCCCGCCAGATATGCGATAATGTCCCCGGAAGTTATCTTTTCCGGAGGCACCCCGGCGGAATCAAGGAAAAAGGCGACATCCGAACGGTACGCAGAAGCCGTATTCGGGGACATCGCCCTTTCGATTCTCAGATATCTGAAGTAATCCTCCAGTATGTTTCCGTACCCAGGCATGACACCATTAATATCCGGACCTGCGGCGGAACCCCCTACAAGGTAGCGTATTTCTTGCCGTACTGAAGCATCTGTCCGAGATAGTCATCCGTATAGACGACCTTGTAGTCGACGACCTTGCCGTCCTTCTCCACCGGCACTATGTCAGGGTTGACAAACCCTCCGTAAGGCTTCAGTCCGAGGGCGTCATACCTTGCCTTGACCTCTTTGTGGAGTTCAGGATCAATATTCACTGCATAAGTCTCCACAAGTTTCTTTCCAGCCTCGTAGTCCCCTTCAGACTTGATGCGCTGCACTTCGGCAAGGAGCTTCCCGAACAGGCCTCGCAGGGCCTCGTAGTCATTGACTACAAAATATGTCTTCCCGTCACGCATCCTCTTTTCTATCACATTGTCAGCCTTTCCCTGCTCATAGCACCATTCGGCAATCAGCTTCCTGTTCTGCATGTGGGCCTCGGTGTTCTTCCTGCCCAGCTCCACACGGCTGAACTGCACCATCAGTCCGTTCCTGATATAGTTGGAGTACTGTGCCTTGTACGCCTCCATGTCAGGCAGTATTCCCAGCTCCACCAGCTTCGGGTCTGCCATGTAGTAAAGCCCGAAAAGGTCGGCCCTGGTCTCCTCCAGAGTAGAGCTGTATTCCTTCAGGGCGTTCGGGGACACTCCAGGAAGTATCTGTCCGGACCCGTGCCCCAGACACTCATGCAGGTCTGTGTGTATCTCGTCCGTAAGCGAGAGATATTTCTTTGTCATCGCTATCTCCGCCTCGTCCCATGCGAATTCATTGAGCGTGTTCTTCGGGGACTCCTGGGCTGCAAGGTCATAGGCATGGGTAATGTTGGCGATAGTCACGGACTTGGACCCGTGCTCCTTCCTTATCCAGTCGGCATTGGGAAGATTGATTCCTATAGGTGTGGACGGGTAGCAGTCCCCTGCAAGCGTAGTGGCGTTTATCACTTTGGCAGAGACACCTTTGACGGACTTTTTCTTGAAACGGGCGTCCACCGGGGAATTGTCCTCGAACCACTGGGCGTTCTCGCTCAGGACGGTTGTCCTTTCTGACGCGGCATGGTCCTTTATGTTCACAAGCCCCTCCCATGTGGCCTTGCGACCGAGCGGGTCATTGTAGTCCTCCACGAAACCGTTCACGAAGTCTACAGTACCGAGAGTGTCCTGTACCCATTCTATATTGTATTTGTCCCAGAGCTTCAGGTCCCCTGTACGGTAATATTCGATAAGTGTAGAGATGTACTGCCTCTGCAGGTCGCTCTCGGCCACCACTGCCGCCTTCTCCAGTTCGGCCACTATCTTCTCAAGGGCAGCGGAATAGACTCCCCCGATCCTGTAGACATCCTCCCTGACCACTCCGTCAGCACCTTTCACCACCTTGCTGTTCAGCCCGTAGGACACAGGGTGCGGGTCAGACGGGTCCGTCATGTCATGGTAGTATTTCTCAACCTCTGCACGGGTCACATTGTCATAGAAGTTCACGGCGGACAGGGCGACGATATCCCCGTCGGGGTCGTTGGACTTCCGCTGCGGATAGATGTCCGGATCATATATCACCGACAGCAGCTCGTCGGCCTGGCTGATTCCTGCAGCCTCCATCAGGGAACTGAAATATTCCTTCGGACAGTCCGGGAAGAACTTGTCCTCAGCATAGTGGTGATGGATGCCGTTGCTGAAGAACACCCTTTTAGCATATACAGTAAAATCCTGGAAATCTTTGCAGTCCCTGTCCCCGTCATAATTTTCGAGAATATTCTCAAGAGCCTTCCTTATCCGGAGATTGTACCTGCAGTTCTGGTCCCAGATGATATCCCTGCCGTATTTTGCGGCTTCGCCCAGATGGTAGACATACTCCTTCTGCTGAAGAGTCAGGTCCTCCCAGCCGGGAATCCGGTAACGCATTATCTTGATATCCGCAAATTCGTCTATAAGGTACTTGAAATCTTCTCCCTGTTGCGTCTGTGCCCCGTTCCCGCAGGAAACCGCAGCCGACGCCAATGCCGAAACAGCTGCCATTTTCAGAAAATTGTTCATAATTTTAATGTCAAATCGCAGGATAATGCCTGCTCCATAATAAATAATTCAATGCAATCCCGCAAATATACATTTTCTGAAAGAAAATTTTTGAAAAATAAAGAAACAGTTTCTCAAAACAGTTTCTTATTTTTGTAGGATATGACCAGAGCAATGAACAATATCACATGTACCATAAAGGCAATCATGGCATTGGCCGTCTGCCTTGCAATTTCTTCATGTCAGAAGACCGAGGAGCCGGAACGTGAACCCGAAGTAAAGGACAGGGTGCTCCTCTACTATGCGGCCGGCTTCAACAACCTCAGCGGATACCTTGAAGACGACATTGACGAACTGTGCACCGAAGGATATGTCCCGTCAAAGACAAGCGGCAATGTCCTGCTCGTGTTCCAGAACCTGGCAGAGGGCAGCTACACCACACCTGTAACACCTGTATTATATAGGGTATACAAGGACACGAAAGGCAAAACAGTGAAAGAGGCCGTCATGACTCTGGAAGCCGGGACAGTCGCGGCTTCTGCGGAGACCGTCAACACGATACTCACCACAGTCAGGGACACCTATCCGTCATACGAATACGGCATGATATTCTCGTCACACGCGACAGGATGGCTTCCGGCATCGGGCACTGCGGTCAGGGTTCTGCAGGACACCGTGTCACCCTCATCCATCGGCAGCGAATACAGCCCGGACACCGGAACATCGGTCCAGTATGAAATGGACCTTGCCGACTTCGCAGATGCGATACCGATGCACCTGGACTACATACTTTTCGACGCATGCTTCATGGGTGGGGTCGAAGTGGCTTACCAGTTGAAAGACAAATGCGGCAAGGTGGCTTTCTCACAGGCGGAGGTGATTGCCGACGGATTCGACTATACCTCGATTGCATCATACCTTCTCCAGTCCTCTTCAGGACTGTACGAGGTTTGCAAGACCTACTATGAACACTACATGGATCTCTCGGGGGACTACCAGTCCGCGACCGTGTCCCTCGTGGACTGCAGCATGATGGAGCAACTTGCCCGGGTCTGCAAGGAAATATACAGCACACACAGGGAAGAACTGGACAATATCAATCCAAATGATGTGCAATGCTTCGGCAGAATATCCGAACACCAGTATTTCTATGACCTCGCGGACATAATGGAGCAGCTTGGCCTGTCCGCAGATGAGCAGGAGAGTTTCAGTTCCGCACTTGACGGATGCATAATATATGCATCCACGACCGGCAAGATGATCAACCTTTCCATAGACCGCTTCTGCGGACTCAGCTCCTACTGCACCAACAAATTTACCTACGACGACTTCTACAAGACCCTGGCCTGGAACCAGGCTACCGGCATGATAGAATAATCCGGCATACGGCGGAGAGCCAAATCCCCGGGCTGTGCGACCGGGATGGCAATCATGCCGGCAAAGACTATAAAGACTGCTGGTCCGATGCAGGCCGGGGTCTGGTATTCACCACATTCATGGCCCTGTCGGGCCCTATGGTCGCAAAAGCCTTTATACCTTCTATGACCCGCTGGCAGATCTGCGGCATCTGTGCCTTTTCTTCAGCATCAAGCTCCCCCAGGACAAAATCAATCTGCCCGCCGCGGCTGAAAGCGTTCCCTATTCCCACACGAATACGGGCATAGTCCTGCGTACCGAGTATTTCCGTGATGTTGGTCAGGCCGTTATGCCCTCCGGCGCTGCCGCCTTTCCTAAGACGCAATGTCCCGAACGGAAGGTTCAGGTCGTCCGAAATGACTATCAGGTTCTCAAGCGGGATACCGGTCTCGTTCATCCAGTAACGCACGGCTTTCCCGCTCAGGTTCATATATGTAGACGGCTTTATGAGGGTGAACCGCCGTCCTTTGAAGCTCACCTCGGCCTTGCTGCCGTAGCGTCCGGATACGAAGGCAACCCCCGAATCCTCCGCCCAGGCATCCAGGACCATGAAACCCATATTGTGCCTGGTCCCGGCATATTCCGCACCTATGTTTCCGAGCCCTACTACAAGATAACTGTTCGACATTACAAAATCCTTATAACTTTGCAGGAGGACAGCATCCTCCCTTAAAACAATAAAAGGGCTGACTTCCATTATTCAAGCCAGCCCTCATGTTATAGCTTATCCTGTCCTTATGAATTTGCCTGTGCAGCAGCCTGTGCAGTAGCACGTGTAGGCCTTACGGAGCAGATGATAGTGGCTTTAGGAGAAACGATGGTCACGCCCTCGAAGTGGAGGTCGCCGGCCACAATCTGCTTGCCGATCATAAGTGAAGTGACATCCACTTCCAGCTCGTCAGGAAGTTCGTGGAGATGGGCGCTGATGCGCAACTTGCGGCTGGAAACGAGAAGCTTTCCACCCATCTTGACACCTTCAGAGTGACCCGTAATCTTGACAGGTACATCGATAGTCACCGGCTTCTCCTCTGACACTGCGAGGAAATCCACATGAAGGGCCTCGTCAGTGACCGGATGCCACTGCACCTCGTGAAGGACAGAAAAATATTTCTGGCCGTTGTCAAGTTCGAGATCCACGATATATGAATTCGGAGTATGGGTAAGGGCCTTGAGATCCTTTGCGTTTACAGTGAAAAGGATGTTCTCCATCCCGAGGCCGTAGATGTTGCAAGGTACGAGACCTGCCCTGCGGATGCTCTTCACAGCCGCCTTGTTCCCGACTGTACGTACAGAGCCTTTCAATTCAATGTGTTTCATTTCTTTTGGATTTAAAAATGTGTTACTCAGTTCGTTATGCACGAACCCCATTGCACCAAAAAGCCAAATGCTTTTTATGGGGCTGCAAAGGTAGGCATAAATTCTGGATTTCCTGCAGTTTTTCCCCGAAATTTCATTCTTAATGCACAGAATCATTTAAATAAAGCACTTTGGCTCAATTTGTTTGGCTATTTGGATTTTAATGACTAACTTGCAGAAGTTTTGATGCTTAATGTTTAACGAACTAAAAATTTTAACTACGATGAAAGAGCTTGTAGATCAGATCAAAGCTGAGTATGAAGTTTTCGAGAAGAATGCTGAGGCTCAGGTGGAGAAAGGGAACAAAGCAGCCGGAGCCCGTGCTCGTAAAGCAGCTTTGAACATCATGAAAATGATGAAGGATTTCAGGAAAGTCTCTGTTGAGAGTTCCAAATAATTCATCTTTCTCAAGCTTTAAAGGCTATGGGGAGGCGGTGCGGAAAGATTCCGGCCGTCTCCCTTTCTTTCTCCGCAGGAGGATTCTCCGGGGACATGCGGCCGGACTGGTTCAGTAGCAGTCCGGCCGCATGCCAGGTGAATGCCGGACCGCCGGTGCGGCAAAAGGAAAAGGAGCCGGAAACTGTCATGTAATCCGACTCCTAAACGTGTACTAAAACCTAAACCTGACTCATAGATGCAAAGGGCAGGTCCAATGTTGCACCGGAAAGAAGAAATTTTCTGTTTTTTTAGCTTTAATATTCAGGCAGGATGGATTTCATTACGGTAATCGATTATCTGGGAACATTCGCATTCGCCATAAGCGGGATAAGACTTGCGGCGGCAAAGAACTTTGACTGGTTCGGGGCCTACGTGGTGGGGTTTGTCACAGCAGTCGGAGGAGGGACGCTAAGGGATGTCATGCTGGATGTGACCCCGTTCTGGATGGAACAGCCGTCGTATGTGGTAATCACCGCGCTGGCCCTGGTATTCGTGGTGATCTTCCGCAGGCAGGTGGTACGGCTCGACAACACGTTCTTCATCTTCGACGCCATCGGGATAGGGCTTTTCACCGTAGTCGGCGTAGAGAAAAGCATTGCCGCAGGCTATCCGGTCTGGGTCAACATCATAATGGGGGCCATCACCGGAGCCGCAGGCGGAATGTTCCGGGACATCTTCATAAACGAGGTGCCGCTCATCTTCAGGAAAGACATATACGCCCTGGCATGCGTCGGTGGAGGCGTAGCCTATTATATATGCCTGTGGACAGGATGCTCCCACATCGTCACCCAGATAGCGGCGGCCCTTGCAGTGATCCTCATACGGGTGCTGTCGGTGAAGTTCGGGATCAGCCTGCCTTCGCTGCGGAGCATAGAAGAGGTGGAGGCCACACGGCCGAAGAAAGACTGACCCCCCGTCCGCACGGCATGGCCTTTTCAGCCTACACGCAGAAGCGTCTCAAGCTGCTGCATGACGTAAGGCTTCCAGGTCCTTATTATGGCCTCGAATCCGCCCTGGGTCTCTCCGGCAACAGCATGTACCAGGTTCCTGGTAAGGAAAGGATAGGCCAGCAGACCGAAGAACGTATAGAAAAGCGTATACAGGGGGACCTCCCTGATATTACCCTTCTTCATCTCCGAATGGAAATAGAGCGACAGCTGTACCACATACTGCCGGATATTCAGATGCTCGGCTGTCTCGACCAGATGACCTGCATCCCGCTGTATCTCCATGATTATGAACATCGGGAGGGACGGCTCCTGGAGGAATTTGCCGATATAGATGTCAGCCAGCCGGGAGAGCTTCGCCAGGGCCGGAGTATCACTCTGGATAATACCCTCTATCTCAGGGGCAAGCGACTGAATGATCCCCCCGAAGACAGCATGGAAAAGCTTTTCCTTGGTCCGGAAATAATAATGCAGGGCAGGGCGTGTCATCCCCGCCGCTGCCGCAATGTCGCACATGCTCGTCTCCTCGAACCCTTTCTTGACAAAAATATCCTTGGCGACATCGATGATCTTCTGCTCCAGGGCATTGTTATTCGGCATCTGCATAATCGCTCATTTTAATGTTGTCCACAAAAAGCATCATCCTGTTGGTCACGTTCACGTCGCTGACGCCGCTGTCGAAGTCCAGGGAAAGCAGGTTCAGCCCGGGGCACATGTCCTTGAGCCTGTTTTCGATGCCCCTTTCAACGATATGGTTCGCTATGCATCCGAAAGGCTGCAGGGAAATCACGTTCTTCACCCCGTCGGCATAGTATGACATGATTTCCGCCGGCAGCAGCCACCCCTCCCCGAACAGGGAGTTCAGGGAAATTATCCTGCGTGCCTGGTCAGCCTCATGGAAGATGTCCCCGAAAGGCTTATAGTATTTGAACGCGGAACATACCTCGTTGATATTCTGTATCCTGTCCATCAGGAACCTGTACAGTCCGCTGTAAACGAACTCCGGAATCCATCCCTTTTCCAGTCTTGTGAGCTTCTTGGTCTTCCTGTTCACGAAATACTGCATGAAAAAGTCCGTAAGTATCGGAGGGACGATTTCAATCCCCTGCCCTATCAGCCACCCCGTCACGTTCTTGTGGGCATACGGGTTGAACTTCAGGAAAATCTCGCCCACTACGCCGACCTTGGAGGTGCTGCGGTCCTCGCATATTGCCCCGAACTCTACGGCGGCCTCCCTCAGCAGGCCCGTGAGGGCGGCGGCATAGTCCCGGCTCTGCCTTATGGCCCGGTCCGCAAGCTGCAGGTACTTGTCCTTCAGCCTGTCAGCCTCGCCTTTGACCCTTTCCCTGGCCACAGAAGGATAATAGAATTTCGCTATGCAGTCGCTGTACAGTATGGCATACAGCGCCGGGACCGTAATCTTCGCCCAGTTCACCTTGAAGCCCGGCTGGTAATTCCTTATCCCGGCTGCAAAGGACACCGATATTACAGGGACATTTCCATATCCCGCATCAACTAAAGCCTTCTTTATCAATGAAATATAGTTGCTCGCCCTGCACTGTCCCCCCGTCTGGGTGATGGCAACTGCCGTAGTCTCCGGGTCGTATTTCCCGGACTTGTACGCCTTTATTATATCACCTACGATAAGGGTAGCCGGGTAGCAGACCTCGTTGTTGGCATATTTCAGTCCGTACTCCCCTGATTCCGGGTCGCTTATAGGCAGGTTCTCGACATCATATCCGGCCAGCTGCATCACGGCAGGTATAAGCGGGGAAATGAACGGAGTGAAGAAGGGGGCAAGGATCTTCCTCTTGCGGTCCTCGTTGCGGAACACCGGCACCGAATTGAACTTCTGCCATTTGCCGACAGCCGTCCCGGAAAGCCTGAGGCTTTCTATAAGGGAGCGGACACGGAGCTTCATTGAACCGGCATTGTCTATATCGTCCAGCTTCAGCGTAGTCATAGGCTTCCCGTGCCTCATCACCAGATCACGGATGGCGTCTGTGAGGAAAGCGTCCGGGCCGCAGCCGAAAGAGGTCAGCTGTATGCACTGGACATCGCCCGTCTGCACGGCCCCCCATTTGGCGGCCTTGAGTATGCGGTTCGTGTATGCCCACTGGGAGACAAAATGCACATCCTCAAGCGGGATGTCACGGCCTCTCACTATGTCGTCGGAAATCACGTTCACGCCCATGTCAGCCACCATCCCGGCCACCTTGTGCTGGATAAGCGGGTCCGTATGGTACGGCCTGCCGATGAGCAGCACGGTGAGCAGGCCGCGCTTCCGCGCGTCAGCAAGTATCTCCTCATCAGCTTTCCTTATTGCCAGCTCGTACTCCTGCTGGGCCTTCCCTGCCGCATCGAGGGCCTTCATGGCCGTCTTCTGGTCGACTCCGTATCCGGAGAGGAACTCCGTACACTGCCGGCGCATCGTGTCCCTGTCCTTGAAAGAGATCACCGGAGAATCCACCGGCACCTCAGACTGCACGCTCTTTATCACCTGGGAATAGCCGGTGACTATCGGGCAGTTGTAGCTGTTCTGCTCCTTCCCCGCCCTCTCGTACACCACGAACGGCATGAAGATACGGTCCACCCCCTTGTCCTGCAGGTCCCTGATATGGCTGTGCACGATTTTCGCCGGAAAACAGATATTGTCCGACATCACGAGCCTCGCGCTCCTCTCGTAAGCCTTGCCTGAGGATGCTGACGACAGCACGACCTCTATCCCGCAGGCCGTGAAGAGCGCATGCCAGAACGGGTATTCCTCGTACATGTTCAGGGCGCGGGGGATACCTACCCTCATCCTCGGGCTGCCGACATGGCCGTCCCGTCCGAAAAGCAGGCTGTATTTCCGGCTGTACACGTCAAGGCCCTTCTCCAGGCCGGCGTCCCCGTTGGTGAACACCTTCTCGCACCGGTTCCCGGAATAATAGTCCCCGCCTCCGGCAAATCTGTACCTGTTTACAAGACAATGGTTTTCACATCCGCTGCAATTCAGGGTCCTTATCTGGTACGCGGCCTTCTGGAGCATCGACTCCACGGACACATGGCCCGAGCGCGTGATTGCCCCTGACATGTATTCCTGCTTTGCATAGAGCGCGCAGCCGAAGGCCCCCATAAGCTCCGGGCAGTCGAATCGCTTTACGGTGCACCCGGCAAGGTTCTCAAGTGCCTTGACCACAGCATCATTGCGCATAGTACCGCCCTGCACGGTTATATGGCTGCCCAGCTCGGACACGTTCTTCAGCTTCAGTACCTTGTACAGGCAGTTCCTTATCACGGAATACGAGAGCCCTGCGGCAATGTCCTCTATATCCGCCCCCTCCCGGAGCACCTGCTTCACCTTGGAGTTCATGAACACCGTACATCTCGTGCCCAGGTCGCAGGGCGCCTTGCTACGGCAGGCAGCAGCGGCGAAATCTGCCACGCCGTAACCCAGGGACTTTGCGAAAGTCTCTATAAATGAGCCGCATCCGGAAGAACAGGCCTCGTTTATCTCTATGCGGTCTATCACACCGTTGTTCACGAAGATGGCCTTCATGTCCTGCCCGCCTATATCCAGAATGAACGACACTTCCGGGTCCATATGCGAGGCCGCACGGTAATGCGCCATAGTCTCCACAATCCCCGCATCCAGACGGAAAGCCGCCTTGATAAGGTCCTCTCCGTACCCGGTCGAGCAGCTGCCGATGAAATTCAGCTCGGCACCGGCCCTGGCACATTCCGACCGGAGCTTTTCAAGCCCGGCCTCGACGGCCCCGACAGGATTGCCCCCGTTCGGGCAATAATATGAAAACAGCACCTTCGAGTCCGTATCCGTCACGACAATCTTTGTCGTCGTGGACCCCGAGTCTATGCCCAGGAACACATCACAGCTGCCATGCCTGAGGGATGCAGAAACGATTTTCGCATCCGACTTGGCAGCTTTCCACCGCCCGTACTCCCCGGCGTCCTTAAACAGAGGGGCAAGGCCGGAAAGGGCGGTCTTGCCCGTAACGAGCCTGCTGTCAAGAAGTTCAAGCATCTGCGATATTTTCATGCCCTCCCCTCCTGCAGACAGGGCAGCACCGTTTGCCGTCATCAGGCTGCCGTCCTGCGGAAGTATCATGTCCTCATCCTTGAGGGAAAGATACTCTTTGAAAGATTTCCTGAGCGCGGGGATGAATGTCAGAGGCCCACCGCAGAAAAGCACCGGAGGAGTTATCTCCCGCCCGTGTGCCAGTGTGACCACCGTCTGCAGGGTCACGGCATGGAAAATCGACGCCGCAATGTCCCCGACGCCGGCGTTCCTGGATACAAGGTTCTGCACATCGGTCTTGCAGAACACACCGCAGCGCGACGCCACCGGATATATCCTCTCCGCCTTCATGGCAAGCTCCCCGAGCTGCTCAACCGGCCTGTCAAGAATGATGGCCATCTGGTCTATGAACGCACCGGTCCCGCCTGCGCAGTTGCCGTTCATCCTCAGGTCGGAGACCGCCCCCGAATCGAAGAACACCACTTTCGCGTCCTCGCCCCCGATATCTATCATCGTGGAAACCTGCGGATAGTCAGCCTTGATGGCCTTGGTAGCGGCCACGACCTCCTGGACGAATGGCAGGGAGCATTTCTCCGAAAAGCCCATTCCTACCGACCCGGTTATGCATACTGAAATTACGACATCGCCTGTCTCCTTCTTCAAATCCTCCAGGAAACCGCAGACTGTCTCCTTCGCCCTGGCGTTATGACGTTCATACCTTGAAAACAACACTTTACCGTCTGACCCGATAACTACCATCTTGGCTGTCGTCGAGCCAATATCGATGCCGGCACGTAACATAATATACTAACCTCCTAATTAATAGCAACTTCCAAATCACAGACGCCCCCGATCATCCCGTGTCCGGGACAATAAAAAAGTGTCTGACACCAATGTCAGACACAAAGGTAAAAAGATTTCCTTTCCATTGTAAAAAGCAGTTTAAAATTTTACCGGTAAAATTTTAAACTGCCTCTAAAAGTCCGGCCCGTCGTTCCGGTTACAATGATTCAATCAGTTTGGAGAACAGGAGAGTCATCCTGTCGGCCGCGGCGTCGGCTGCGGCTACGACATCGTCACCGTTGTTCTCATAGTCCTCGGCATAGTCGTCATGCGCCTCGTTAGTAATCACCGACATACCGAAGACAGGAACAGACATGTGCCTTGCCACAATGACCTCCGGAATGGTCGACATACCGACGGCATCAGCCCCTATCATCCTGAAATACCTGTACTCGGATGGGGTCTCGTACGAAGGCCCGGTACCTGCGAGATATACACCGGTCTTCAGCTCAATGCCGTTTTCAGCACCTATGAGCTCAGCCTTCCTTATCAGCTGCGGATCATACGGCCTGGTCATATCGGGGAATCTCGGTCCGAAGTCATCCATATTTTTGCCCACCAGCGGGTTAGGCAGCAGGTTGATATGGTCCCGGATAATCATCATATCCCCGATCCTGAAGTCGAAGTTCACGCCACCGGCCGCATTGGAGACGAACAGGTATTCTATCCCGAGAACCTTCATCACCCTTATCGGAAGGGTCACCAGCTCCATGGTATAGCCCTCGTAATAGTGGAAACGGCCCTGCATCGCCACCACAGGCTTACCCCCGAGGGTGCCGGATATGAAATTCCCCTTGTGCCCCACCGCAGTGGATTCAGGGAATCCCGGGATTTCCCTGTAAGGGATCACGACAGGGTCCTGGATCCGGTCTGCAAGCTTTCCGAGCCCGCTTCCTAAGACAATTCCCACCAGCGGCTTCCTGCCGCCGGTCCTGTCCGCCACATATTGTGCGGCGGCATTGATTCTTTCAACTCTTGGATCTGCAGTCATAACTTATTGATTTTATGTTTGTCATTACTTACATGGTTCCTTGCGAAAGCCATAGGCCCCTGACAGACGCATGACCTTCCCTGCCTCACGGAGAATCTCCTTTTCTCCGGGGATACGCCGGTCCCTCATCACGAACTTCCCGCCGCAGATTACCGACTCTATGCAGTCGCTGTGGGCCGAATAGATGAAATTCGGGAGGAAGCCGGCGGGAGAAAGGAAGAAGGTATTGTCCGTGTCCACTATCAGTATGTCGGCACTCCTGCCTTCCTCGATTTTTCCGGTATCGAGCCCCAGCGCCCTGGCCCCATTGGCGGAAGCCATTGCCATAAGCTCGTCCAACGGCATTGCCGCAGGATCTCCGCGCCAAGCCTTCTGGACCATTGCGGCTGTCTTGAGGGCTTCGAGGATGTCAAGGTTGTTGGAAGATGCGCAGCCGTCGGTACCGATACAGATATTCGCCCCGGCGGATTTCAGTTCATTGTACCGGAACATGTAACCGGATGAGAGCTTGAGGTTTGAATTGATGTTGTGTACACATGAGACCTTCCTGCTGCCGAGGAGTCCGATATCCTCATCCGAGAGCCACAGGGTGTGCGCTGCGATAGTGTCCGGGCCGAGAAGCCCCAGGCGGTCGGCATACAGGACAGGTGATATGCCATGCGAGGCGATGCAGTCATCCACCTCCTTGCGTGTCTCGCTCAGGTGGATGTGTATCTTGAGCCCGTGAAGGTGCGCGAAATCCGCAGCCCAGCGCAAAAGGTCCTCACTCACTGAATATATGGAATGTACGCCGACCACGAATGTGCCTCCGGGCCAATGCTCCCCGGCAAACGAATAAAGGGCCTCGCATCTCGCCTTTTCGGCGGCGGTCTCCTCACTGTCGTTCCTGTCTATCAGCACGTATGATATCGCCGGGCGTATGCCGGCCTCCACGGCGGCCCTGAATGCGACGGCCGGAAACCAGTAATGGTCGTTGAACGTGGTGGTCCCTGTCCTTATCATCTCGATGCAGGCGACCTTCGTGCCCCAATAGACATATTCTTCATCTATATGCCGTTCCGCCTCCCATATCTTCCCGAGCCACCGGTGGAAGGCCACATCCTCCCCTGTCCCCCGCATCAGGGTCATCGCCGCATGGACATGCATGTTCACAAAGCCCGGTACGGCCACCTTGCCGCGGCACTGCACCGTCTCCCGCGGTTCATCCTCCGGAGAGGGTACGGTTTCACGAGGGGCGGAAATCCGGCTTATCTTCCCGTCCTTTATAAGGATGTCAACCTCGTCATCCCCGCGTCCTGCTATCTTTATGTTCTTTAGAAGTATTGATCCCATATCGAAACTGTTTGAACCGCCCAAAGGTAATCAAAAAAGCGGAATCCGAGTTTGCTCCGCTCCCCGTTTCTGCGTATATTTACCGCCGCAAAAAGAATATTATGGAAGAAAAGAAAAACCTGTATCCCATCAGGTTCATACCTGTAGCGGAAAGGAAACCATGGGGAGGCGACGCCCTCATAAAGAAGCTCGGGAAAGAGTTCACCGAATGTGACAATGACGGCAACGAAGTGAGGCTCAGCAAGAAAGACCGGATAGGAGAAAGCTGGGAAATCTCCGACATGGGCTTCATCGACTCTGTCGTGGAAAACGGATGGCTCGCCGGGAACACCTTCGGGGAGCTCATGGAGACATATATCGAGAGAATCTCCGGTGAAAACGTCTACCGGTTCTACGGAAGGCAGTTTCCTGTACTCGTAAAATTCCTTGACATACAGGGACGTACACCACTGCAGGCCAGCCCGGATGACGAGGTGGCCGGACAGAGGTACGACTCTTTGGGCAAATGCAGGATGTGGTATGTCATGGAGGCCTCCGACGATGCAAAGATATACATGGGCTTCAGGCACAGCATCTCCGCACAGGAGCTTTACGACAGGTGCATCGACGGCTCGATCGTGGAGGACCTCAACACCGTCCGCCCGCATAAAGGGGACTGGATGCTGATACGCCCCGGGACCGTCCATGCCGCGGAAGGCGGCCTGCTGATAGCGGAAGTCTCGGAATCCTCTGACCTGGACTTCAGCCTGTGCGACTGGGAAAGGGGAAAAGACCCGCAGACCGCACGGCCGGTGCATCTGGAAGAGGCTTTTGACATCATAGACATGGGGGCCTGCGACATCTCGGCGTACCAACGGTGCGGCAGTGCCGGGGAAGGCTCTCCCGCCAGGCTTGTGTCCGTACCGCAGTTCACAGTGTCGAGGTTCGATGTCAAGGCACCGCTGAAAATCTCCAAAGGACAGTCCGGGAGCTTCCTTATATATATAGGTGCAGAAGGTGTGGCGGACATCCAGTTCCCGTCGTCGGACAAAGACGGGCAAAGCCGCATGGAAAGCTGCAGGGTCTGCAAGGGAGGGACTGTCATGATACCTGCGGACATGCAGGATTTCTATATTGTACCCGTTGAGAGGGATACAGTCCTGCTGGAAGTCATGATGGAGGATATAGAGGAAATTGACTCCTACATCAATCCGGATACCGAACCTTACCTGGAAGGGGAAGACTACGGAGGGGCAGAAGAAGACGGAGAAAAGGAAGATAACTAAAACCAAACAGTTGCATCCGAAATGGCAGAAGAGACCAGAATAGACAAATATCTGTGGGCAATCCGGGTCTTCAAGACCCGGACCGATGCCACAGACGCATGCAAAGGAGGAAAGATACGGCTGAACGGGGCCGACGTCAAGCCGTCGAAGACCGTCAAGCCGGGAGACGTAATCGCCGCACGCAAAGGTGCAGTCACATACACCTACCGGGTGGTAGAGACCGTAGAAAAACGACAGGGGGCTAAACTCGTCCCACGGTATGCGGAAAACATCACCCCGCCGGAAGAACTCGACAAGCTGAAGGCACCGGTAGAGACTTTCTTCCTCAAACGCGACAGAGGGGCGGGCCGTCCGACCAAAAAGGACAGGCGTCAGATGGAATCCCTCTGGGACTCACTTAGTTTCAATGACGTGCCTGACGACATCTCAGACATGTTCGCAGCTGAGTTCGGGCTTGACGACACTGACGGCAGCCAGGAGCCGTAGTTTTCATGGCACTCCCTTCCTGTCCTGGCCATGTCTACTGCCTTCTGTACTGAAGGATACCTGCTCCTGAACTTTGCAAAGGTATCCCGCGAGACCTTGTAGTATCTGCATATCTCAGCAATGGACCTGCCGCACCCCAGCATTGCAAGTATCTTCACCCTGTTGTCTATCAGAATGTTGAGTTTCCGGTAACTTCCTTTTCTCCGGCCCAGAACCACCCCGCTTGCCTTTCTGGCAGCAAGCGCCTCCTTTGTCCTCATAGAAATCAGATTCCTCTCGATTTCCGCCACCAGGCCGAACGCGAAGCACAGCACCTTGCTGTTTATGGTATTGTCAAATGTGTACCCTTCCTTTGTAGTATACAGGGAAATGTTCTTTTTCAGGCACTTGCCCATTATGGCCATAATATCCGTAAGCCTCCTGCTCAACCTGGATACCTCTGTGACGATAATCACATCTCCGGTCTTCATTTTTCTCAGCAGCATCCCGAGTTTACGGTCACTTTCCTTCCTGCCTCCGCTCGCCACCTCAGTAACCCAACTGTCCACTTTAATGTTCTTCTCTGCCGCAAAGCGCAGGATTTCTTCCCTCTGATTTTCCGGGTTCTGTTTTTCCGTACTCACCCTTAAATAACCTGTTACCATATCATATATATTAGAATATCCGAAAACACAGCCGAATAGGGGAATAATATCCTGGAAAAGCAAAAAAAAATGCACGGGAGAACACAAGCCGGCGGACACTGCCGGATAGATTTAATCGTTCATTACAAACGTACGGCAAAAATAAAATTTAAATATTTTTTATGCAACATTTATCTAAAATATTTTTTGCCATGTACTTAGTGCCTGGCCGTACCCCCTCCCCTGCAGGTTTAAAAGGCCGTTTTTTACATCCTGTGCTTTAATCCAACGTTTAAATCGTGTAGTGAAAAGTCTTATGAAAAAAAAGTTTCTGTTATTAATGACAGCTCTTTTTGCGTTCTCTTCAGTTTACGCACAGGAGGCTGTGGATTCTATGCGGATATACTACCGGACAGGATACCGGTATGTCGAACCAGAATACAAGAACAACCGCGCGGAACTGGAACGCTTTATCAAGGCGATAAAGGATGTCTTCAACTCCGGCAGGCTGGACAAGGTGACCGTCAAGTCGTATGCCTCACCGGACGGGAGTAACGAAGCCAACCTGCTGCTTTCAGAGCGCCGTGTGGACTCGCTGAAAGCATATATACTGCGTAATTCCGGCATTCCGGAGTCTTCAGTCATCGGAAAGTCCGGAGGTATTGCATGGGATCTGCTGAGACAGATTGTAGCCGCATCGGACATACAGTGGAAAGAAGATATCCTCAATGTGCTGGACAATACGCCGATGTGGATTTACGACGAGTCCGGCAAGTTAATCGGCGGGAAGAAGAAGGAACTCATGGACCTGGACGGGGGAAAAGCATACAAGTATCTGTATGACAATATCTTCCCTACCTTAAGAAGCAGTCTTGCCGCCACACTCTACGAAAAACCGGCATCTGCAGTCACTGCACCGGTGGAAGAAGAGGCTCCTGCACCGCAGCCGGAACCGCAGCCACAGACTGAACCGGAACCGCAGCCGCAGGCTGAGCCGGAACCTGCCCCTGAACCGGCACCGGTCACGGAGCCAACATCCGTGGCAGCTCCATCCGCAAAAGCATTCAGGCCTCTGCTCGCAGTCAAGACCAACCTTCTCTACTGGGGCACCATCATGCCTGACTTCCACAGCTATACGTTCGTACCTAACCTCGAACTGGAATATTTCTTCAAGGAAATGTGGTCTGTCTCCGGCACTGTCAACTGGGCAAAGTGGGGATACGGCAGCGATAATTTCTTCGGAATATCCTCATACAGCCTTGAACCACGCTGGTGGATCTGGGGAGACGGGAGATACAGGTGGATTTACCTGGGTCTTTACGGACAGGTCGGTGACTACGACACGCAGAACGAACGTTCCACTCTCACCGGAGACACAGGAAAGCACTGGAGCACAGGACTTTCAGTAGGCGCAGCCATACCATTCAGCAAACGCTGGGGGCTTGAAATCGGTATCAGGGGCGGCTACAGGCATTCCTCTGTACGTGGGTACACATACGAAGCGCCTGACTATTTCCTCGACTATGAGCACACCGGCAACCACTGGGGAGTGACCGGCATCAAGGCCTCGATATATTACCGTTTCGGGAAAGGATCAAAATAGACAGGAGGAAAAGACCATGAAATACATAAAAGCAATACTGTTTTCCGCTCTGCTGGTCCTGACCGCAGGCAGCTGCACTGAAAGGGAGCTTTCCATAAGGCCAGACAACGGCCCGCTGAAAATAAATTTCGTATGGCCTGACGGACAGGACGGGTCTCCGGTACAGGTACAGGGAGCCCACCTCTGGCTCTACGGCAGCGACGGTACCCTATATGCGGCCGAACAGACTTCGGCACAGGGATATGAAGCACGGGTGCCAGCAGACACATACATTGCGATAGTGGTGAACGACGGCTGCGAAAATGCAGGATACCACGGCGAGGAGTCATCCTCATCATGCTGCATGACAGCAGAGGATGATGCCGCACATGACGGCTACCTGATGCAGGTGGACAGGGTCTACTGCACCGGAGTCGGGAACATAACTGTCAACCGTGGAAATATAGCCACAGAAGTGACGATGTATCCGGAAAACGTAGTGAAATACATCACATTCGACATCGACCCGAGCTATATTGACGACATTGACCAGATGCAGATTTCCATGACAGGTGTCGTACCGTCCGTCTACACGATGACAGGCACATACACCTCGGAACCGTCAGGCAGCGTGCTCGCCGATACGCAGGAGCAGGCGGACGGGCATTTCACCGGCTACATGTCCGTATTCGGCTGGGACGGGAGCAGTACAGTCACTGCTGACATCGTGTTCGAGGGCGGAGAGACAGGGACCACCATCCCGGTGGACATAAGCGACGAGCTGGACGGGCTTCCAGAGGAAGGGGGTACAGTGGACGTGACACTGGAACTTGAAAACGGGGGCTCCATATCACTTACTGTCACCGTAACACCTTGGAGGACAGGCACAGGTGGAGGAATAGTAGGCTGATTCCAGACTACACTCACATCGCCGGGACCATCCGGCGGACAGCAAAGGAACATCAAAAAACGACTATAACATGAAAAGAATCCTAATTCTCACTGCTGCAGCCGCAGTCATCTGCGCCTGCTCGAAAACAGAGGTGAAGAACGGGACAGTCCCCGGCACAGACGGTCCTGTACCTATAGAGTTCAGCGCCGGAGTACCGTCCACCAAGGCTCCAATAACCAACGGATCTTCCGTCACGGCAGGCATCGCCGGCTGGCAGGTGGCTCCGGAAGGAACAGTGGACTTCACCGCAGCACCGGCATGGAACACCACCATCGGCTTCAAAGCCAGTTCCGACCCACAGTCGGTAACGTGGGCCGTGACGCAGTACTACCCTTCAAACGGTGACGTGGTATATATGCGCGCATGGTATCCTGCCGGTACCCTTGCCGACAACAAGGTGACCTTCGAAAACACTGACGGCTCCACAGATGCCATGCTTCTGAACAGTACAGGAGGATATGTCAGCGGGAGCAAGACAGACTACACCGGAAAGAACCTTCCGTTCGGACACTGCACGGCCCAGATCAGGTTCAGCGTATCCGCCGATGCCACTGTAGAAGACGGAACGACCCTGGAATACATCAAGATCCAGAATGCCTCCCTTCCAGTGGGCTTCGACCTCACGGACAACAGTGTTACAGCGACCTCTCCGACTACATGGAAAGCCCCGACAGCAGAAGGCTTCGACATCACCGACGAGGGTGCGGGAGACTCTCCTGTGGCGACAGTGATGATAATGCCTATGGAGAAGCTGGTCATCGAGGTGGGCACTTCTGCCACTGAATACGAGCCTGCCGAAGTGGCAATCACCAACGACGGCTCCGCCAGCACCGAGCTCCTTGCCGGGACGGCCTATGACATCACGATAAACATCACCCGCAACGAGATTACCCTCACCGCAAGCGTGGAGGAATGGAAAGAGGCAGGCAGCGGGGAAATAACACTGGACTAAAAACAGAAGGCTCATGAAAAAGATACACATACTTATATCGCTTGGTGCAGTCATGGCAGCGTCCGCAGGCTGCACCAAGACAACGGTCAGGGGCGACATCCAGGACAACGGGGAACAGGTTCCCGTCGTCCTGAACGCAGAGATACCTTCAGCAGAAGCAACAGTATCAAAAAGCCCGATTACGGCATCGTCAAGGTTCACCGCCACGGTCGGAGGCTGGGTATCCCGCACAGGGTCCGCAGACTACACCGGCACACCGTCATGGACCGCAGTAACCTCCGAGATAGCAGGCAATGCGGACCGCCAGCCGGTCACCCTCACCGAGCAGCCATACTACGAACCCGATGACGCGGACAAGACATACATGAAAGCGTGGTACCCTGAGGGGACTCCGTCAGGAGGCTCGGTATCATTTGAGAACACCGACGGGTCGGTGGATGCAATGATGAGCCGGGAGATTGTCGGTTCACGCAAGGACAAGGACGGGAAGAACCTCGTGTTCGACCACCTCACAGCACAGCTCATATTTGATGTCGTTGGAGGTGAGGGCCTTGATGCAGGCACCACCATCACATCCATCAAAGTCCTCGAGGCCGGGCTTCCGACAGGATTTGACCTTGCGGCAGGCACAGCCACATTCACACCGGCAGCAGACGGCGGCCTTACAGTCCCTGGAATAGACGGGACGCAGGTGATAGGGTCAACAGCAGCCCAGGCCGGTCTTCCTATCATGGTAGAACCTCTGGAAGACAACACCTTCACACTCGAGGTGACCACCAGCGGCAACCAGGACGACCCGTTCGTCGTCCCTGTCACGGTAGATGACACCGCCCTCCAGGCCGGCACCGCATACACCATCACCCTCACCTTCATCCAGCAGGGCGTAGACTTCACCGCCACAGTCACTGAATGGAAGTCAGGAACGGGGTCGACAACGATAATATAAAAACGGAACAGATATGAAAAAGACACTTATTGCAGCACCGTTGTTTGCGGCAGCAGTACTTGCAGCCTGCAACAAAGAAACTGTAAGCCAGACACCGCAGACAGGGACTTCTGACAATGAAATCAAACTCGCGGTATCATCGATATCGGTAGATGTCAAATCAGCATACGATGCAACCACACCTGGCGCGGATAATCCGCTCTTTGCAAGGGTTTATGCGTCCTCAAACGCGGATTTCAGCGGTCCAGAGTACGGAGACACTGAAGGGTATATGAATTTCACAAGCAATAACCTGACAGGATTTATAGATGCAGAAAAAAAATCAACCCCGAAATACTATGACGCCGATGCAGATGTACATCTGGCAGGATTCTATCCGGCAGTATCGGCGGAAGGATCTAAAAAGTGGGCAATCTCCTCTGCATCAGGCACACCGACTGCGACATTCACCTTCAACGGGGATGACGATGTGATGGTCACCGATATCATCACAGTGAACAAGAACTCCGCTACAGCGGCCAGAGACCTGAAATTCCAGCATCTGCTCACCCAGCTTGAACTCAAGGTAAAAGCCGGAAGCAGTGCGGCAAGCACTGAATGGGGGGGGCTCTACGATATTCAACTGGCCAAAGTCGGTGGAGCAGACCCGGACAATACAGTCACCGTCACTTATCCGGCTGGAGGCAGCCGCCAGGCCGCTTTCAGCGGAGCGGCGACCACAGGGGTCGGCTTCATCAGCGGCGAGGACTACACACAGGAAAAACCTTACATCCTTACCACCACAGAGACATCTGTCGGATACATCCTCTGTGAACCGGTAACTGACGCATCCACTTCAGATGAAGATTATACTATCATTCTCCAGACAGAAGGCAGAGGAGAGCAGACAATTCCGGTAGAGCTGAAAAAAAAGGACAAAACAGAAAGCTTCGAAGGAAATACCGCAGGATACAAATTCACAGTCACCCTCACATTCAATGTGAACGAAATCCAGGCAACAGCCACCATAGAACCGTGGAAGCCGGGCGGAAACTCCGACATTACAGTAGAAGGGTAAGGGACATTATACAACAAGATATTATCAATCAATAAAAAACAATAGACATGAAAAAGATTTTTTACTCAGTCATGGCATTAGCTGCCCTTGCTGCCTGCAACAAAGAACAGGTCAGCACAGCACCGGAGTTCGATGAAAATGAAATATGTCTGACTTCAGCCAGTGTCAATGTGGCGACAAAAACACCTGTAGACGGAACAGAATTTTCA
This sequence comes from uncultured Bacteroidales bacterium, assembly GCA_944325965.1. Lineage (GTDB taxonomy): Bacteria > Bacteroidota > Bacteroidia > Bacteroidales > UBA932 > Cryptobacteroides. Next base: position 3,626 of record CALVCB010000023.1, on the reverse strand, counting down.
GGACAAACGGCAATAGTATTGGCTTCAACAAAGGAGGGGAATTTTTCATCTGGCAACTTGTATGGGCCTACCACCAATATGTATATGAAATTCAACGGAAGCGACCCCGCCGGGTTCTGTACAAGCACTGGCACATCAAAACCGAAATACTATGACGGAGACGGTAACACCTACCTCGTAGGGCTTTATCCGACTTCATGGGGGACTCCAGGTACAGATACATATACTCTTACAATAGACGGCAAGACAGATGCAATGGCATCTGCCCCTATAACAGTAAATAAAGCTACTAACGCAGGAGACGGCACTCCGGGTAATCTTGAATTCAAGCACAAACTTACAAAACTCCTTGTCAATGCAAAAGCATCCGAGGGTGAAGACTACTGGGGGAAAATCACCGGTATCGAACTGACTAAAGCTGGCGGCGCAAACCTTCAGAAGACAATCAGCGTTTCAGCTACAGATATGACTTCTTTTGATTTTGAAGGAGCCGATACTGCTGATCCTCTTCCATTCTATTCATGGACAGGAGAAAACCAATATACAGACAACTCCACTCTTGATGTAAAGCTCAGTGGTACTGCAGCCGATATAGCCTATACACTGTGCGCGCCTATTATGGCAGACGGGACAGACGACTTTACGGTGAAAATAACATTGGACAACGGTAATGCATACGAGGTCAATGTCGGGCTTGAAAAATCAGGAGTTGGAGGCGGAGCATTCAAAGGAGATACAGCTGGATATGCCTTCACTATCGCACTCGACTTCAAGGCTACTATCATAGAAGCTACTGCTACCATTACAGACTGGAATGTTGGTGGAACATCTAATATAATAGTAGAGCCTGGAGACATCGTTGAATAATTTCTATTGATTCCAATCTTTGGAAGAAATGGAATCATCCTATGGCCGGGCGGGGTTGAATGTTCCCCTCCCGGTCGCCAAAACCAATATTAAGAACAATTATGTATAGCATGATATTTTTACGGAGAGCGTACATACCGGTGTCCGCCGTGGCATGCGGTCTCCTTTTGCTCGCAGGATGTTCAAAGGACAGCGGTAACGAAACGATATCAAATGATACAGACCGGCAGCAGATTGCCCCGAGTATAACGCTGAAGTCACCGGAGGACCCGTCAGCACCGTCCGGGTCTATGAGCAATGTATATCTCTTGCAGATGAATTTCGGGTTTGCAAGGGCTGATAATTCTTTTGACAACATTACCAGATTTACTCCATCTGAAAATGTAATTAATGCAGAGTGTACTGCATATATTGACACGCCAACAAATTCGGAAGCAACATTAACATTTTCTCCAAATCAGTATTATTATCCTGATGAAAGAAGTAGCAAATTACAAGGCTGGTATCCTCAAATAGGTAAATATAGTGCAAATGCAAGAAATGCAACTGTTTCATTTGAATTTACAGGACAAGAAGATATAATGATATCAGATTTAGGTCAAGGAAATACTTCTGACAAGGGTCTGAATAGACTTTATCACTTTTATCATGCATTAACTCAATTTCAGTTCAAGGTTAAAGCATCATCAGAAATCGCGGCAACACAATGGGGAAAAATAACATCAATAATCCTTGAAAATGAACCATATACATCATTTTCATATACACTTTTTAATGATGTTCCCAATAGTGGGGGTAAAGAAAGTAATGGTATTGATTTTAGTGCAAATGGTTATTTTGATACTCCACGAAAAAATCTTTCTGTTAAACTACCTGCTTCTGGAATAGCAGTCAGTGCGACAGACTATACAGAAGCAGGAATTATAATGACAATGCCAAGAGAAGGTGACTATGATTTTAGCACTCCAAGTAACCGTATATCAATAATTATAACAGCCGAAAACTCTGAAGGAGAAATACGAGAAAGCTCTGTTACAATTAATAATCGTACAGATCTGTCTGGGATTACAACTGGTAACGAATTTAAAGCCGGTTACGCCTACACCCTCCAGCTCGAACTCCAGCAGGACGATGTCGTATTCACCCTTGTGCCGGCAGAGTGGAAATCAGTCAAACAGGAGGTAGAAGTCGGAGAGAACCAGCCATACGTCAGAGGATCGGACAATTACATCATATCCAGGAACATGTTCGGCGATGCCACCGGCTGGACCGTCAGGGACGGGGACTGGTCTGCGGAGGAAAACAATGTACCGGCTATTCTGGAAGTCGGCACAGAAGACATGGAAACAAGTGTAACATGGGATACGGCAAATACAGCATGCACTGATGGCTGGCACCTCCCTACGGAACAGGAACTGAAACTCATCTGGACCTGTCAGAGCCAGCTGAAAAAGACTGGACATCAGGAATTGGCCGGAGAATACTGGTCATGCACGAAAAGTAAAGAAACTGAAGGACATTTCTACTACGTAGACATGGACGCAAAAAGCTATCCGAATCCGGCTACCGGAGCGGCAGAAACAGAAACTAAAAATGTCCGCTGCGTCCGGGACATCAAAATGAGTATTGACTAACGATTCATAAAAGAAGCATATATCATGATTCAAGATAGATTGAAAACCGTTGCTTTCGCGGCAGTAGCTGCGGCAACCGCTCTTTGGGTCGGCTGTACGGATACCCTTTCTGAACAGGAAACATTGAAGAAAAGCGGCCAGGTGCGCATCACGCTTTCAGCTGAATCGTCCAGACAGGTGGAAGTCAAGAGTATCGATGATGTAGATGAAAACAGTCTGGCCGACCTGTGGGTCATTCAGATTGGCAGTGACGGGAATGTCATCGGGACCCCAGATTACAACAATCTCGGGACTGGCTCAAACGATGATTTTGTTGCAGGAGCAAACGGGACCTATACTGTAAATGTCCAGGTGGATGAAAACACCGCGAAAATATGTTTCATAGCTAATACAGGCAATAATACTATTTTCCAAGACTGCACTACCCTTGCCCAGATCAGAGAGCGCTCCAGGACTGTAAGCTCGGAAGCATCACTTATAAACAGCAACAACTATACAGTGGTAATGTCCGGTGTATGGAACTCAACAGACTCTGATTTCAGAGTGGAAATGTACAGGGCAATAGCAAAAGTGGACTTCACGCTGACAACCGGTACAGGTGTCGAATTCGCACTCCACAGCGTCCAGGTATACAATGTCCCTACACATCTGTATTACTACCGTGAACCGGACGACTTCGAGACTCCGGGAAATATAACATCCACATATCCGGCAACAGGGTCTGGTTTCATGAACTATCCGGAAACGACATATGGAAGTGACCACCCTCTGACATCCCTGGAAGGATGGGATAACCTGCTGTGGCTTACAGGAACATCAGACCAGACAGGTGAAATAATAAATTCCGAAAACGAGTTCACATACACATGGTATCTGCCTGAAAACGCCAGAGGGACAGGCTCCGCCACAGACCAGAGGAACAAATGTGCCGAAACAGCAAAAACCGGAGAAGGGGAATACTGCACTTACATAAAAATCAACGGTTTCTACAAGTCCGACAACCTGGTCACCAAAGTATCATACGACATCTACCTCGGAGAAAACAATTACAATGACTACAACGTCCTCCGCAACTCGAACTACAAGGTGACCACCACAATCCTCGGCCTGGACCGCATAGATACC
>CALVCB010000022.1 GCA_944325965.1 uncultured Bacteroidales bacterium | reverse complement strand
GCAGTTGAACAGGGCTACGCCGTCCTTCTGACCGCAGACCACGGCAATGCCGACCACGCCTTCAACGCCGACAGCACACCGAACACGGCACACTCGCTGAACCCTGTGCAGTTCATAGTTATCAATGCAGGTGCAGAAAGCGTAAAGGACGGCAAGCTCGCCGACGTGGCCCCTACAATCCTCAAGATCATGGGCATACCCCAGCCTGCAGCAATGACAGGGGAACCGCTGATATAGAGTTCTACACAGATTTTTCAATGGGAGGCCCAAAGTCCTTGGGTCTCCCATTTTTGTATATTACAAATGGGAGCATACAGCCATATGGAAACGCGTTTTTATTGGACATGTCTGATATTTTACTAAATTTGTCACAGTTATAAATTTTATTCCAGATGAAATATTTTATTCGGGCCGTAAAGTATTTTATATATTTTATATTGCTGTTTGTTGCGATAATGGCCATTCTAATAATGACCGGTGCAGCTGAAGGCGACATTTCTACCATGTTCAGGGGCGGATACAGTGCACTATGGAAAATAGCCGTAATCTTCGCCGTGATAAGCGCAGTCTACCCAAGTGTCGGCTTCATCCGCAAAGAGGCCCTTATCCCGGGCAGCTGGGAAGAGGACAAGGATATCATACGGGAGTTCATGGAAGGCCGGGGATATGTCCTCGAATCCGAGGACACCGGTACAATGTCTTTCCGTAAGCAGGGCATCAGCCGGTTTACACGCATGTACGAAGACCGTATAATACTGACGGCAAAGATCGGCGGTGTGGAAATGGAAGGGATGAGGAAGGACATCATACGGCTGGCGACCGGACTTGAAAGCCGTTTCCGTAAAGAGGAATAAAAACCACAGGAAACAGCTCCGGGGCAGTGTAACGTCACATGGTCCGGGGCAATAGCATAAACTTTTAAATTTTTCTGTTATGGATGATGATTTGAAAACCGTTGCAAGTTTTCCGGATCCGATGCTTGCGCACATTGCAGAAACAAAACTGAAGGACAACGGGATAGAAGCCGCCGTATTCGGGGAGAACTCCCAGTTCCCTTCTATCCGCTACTCTGACGACAAGATCAAGGTAAAAGTCAATCCCGCCGACTACGAGCGGGCGTTGAGCATCCTTGAAGCTTCAGACAATGCCGAATAGAAATCTTCTCCGAAATAACGTTCTATAGGTTCGCGCAGGAATTCGAATACGCGGACCTTTTCTTTTCTGCCTTTTATGAAGGCATCCTTGCAGATATCCCACCGGTGAAGGTTCAGTGCCCTGAGACCGCTGCCGAGGACAGAGACACGTATCGGGTACAGCCAGCACGATATGGGCTTGCGGAAATCACCTTTCCCCTGGAACCAGCATTTCTCCATGGAGCAGAAGCAGTTGCCGTCCCCGTCGAAATGGGCATAGGCGCACTCCTCGCTGCCCGGCACCAAAGGGGTCACCATGTCCCCGTCCCCGTCTATTTCGAAAAAGCCCGTGGCGGCAACCCTGTCCCGTCCCTTCTGCCTCATTTCCGGGGAGAATATGGAGTAGTTCTTCTCTATGGCTTCCGCCTCGCATTCCTCAAGAGGAGCGCCGCTGTCCCCGATGATGCAGCAGCATCCCTTGCACCTCCCGTAGTCGCAGGAGAAGTATTCTGTCAGTATCTCGCTGGATACCAGGCAGTCGTCAATCTGGATTATTGTATGGTCGTTTTTCATGTCACTTACGTTTAGGTCTGACTATGTATTCAACTTTCGTCCCGTTGTCCAGCGAGTGGATAAGTTCCCGGACCATGTCGGGAGTCACGGCATCTATCTTTTCCTGGTAATCCGTCTGAAAATCCTTGCCGTAGACAATACGCCAGGACAATATGTCCATCCAGTATTCAGGGTCGTCCTGACTGAATGTCACGTCATTCTTCAGTGCTGTCTTGTATACATCCAGCTTTTCCTGGAGGATTCCTCCCCCTGCAATGTCTTCAAGGGCCGAGCGCACAGCGAACAGTGCGGAGACAGGCTTGAAAGGCCTTACCCCCTCGGCAAAGCCGGATGTATCGCATGCCTCTATATTGACAGCCATGTTCAGCCGCTCTGACGGAAAGACAGCAAAGCTGCCAGCGGTCCGGACCGAAGACGGCATGTCCTGCAGCGCATATACCACGGCATCCTTCAGGGCCATGGCAACTATCTTGGAAGCCATATAATTCTGTGCGTCAAGCTCTACTGATGCGGACATCACCAGATCGAGACTGTATTTGGGACCGTCCACTATATAGGTAGAAGCGCCTGAGACCGGCTGCTGCCCATACCCCCGGCCCGAGTACATGCGTTTCGAAACAGGGAAACTTCCGGCATATGTCTGGAGCGTCTTCTTCAGTACATCTTCATCCAGGTCCCCGACAATCACCAGCACGCCGTCGTTGCATTTGGAGAACTGCTGCCTGAAATACCTGTCAGCGACTGACTGGAGCTCCGGTGCAAGGCTTTCGGCGGACTTCAGGACCGAATACCTGAAATCCGGGCATACAATGCTGTCCACCGCTACCATGCGCTTTTCGAAGCCTGCCCTTTCCTCGAGCCGGAGCCTTTCGCACTGCGCATAATAGCTGAAGGCCGTGCTGTCTGTCTCCCGGTCAGAGGCCATCGCGGAAAGTACCTTGATAAGGAACGTCAGGGATCCTGATGCGGAAGACCCGGCTATCTTCATATATGACGGCCCCACTTCTGTCCTCATGTCGATGTCCATGAACGAAAGCAGGGCATCCAGTTCGTCCCGGTCCATACCTGCGACCCTATATAGGCCCAGCATATCTGAAAAGAAGGCCCCCTGCCCCGGCTCAAGCCCATCCACCGACGAAAAGCCTCCCTTCAATATCATCGAATACCAGAAACGGCCTCCAGCCGGAAGGTGCTTGTAGATAACCTTAATGCCGTTGGAAAATGTCCAAGAAACCCCTCCGGACACCTTCTCGTTCCTGGTCCGGCTTATCCTGCACCTGATGGCCGGGGGGTCGAACACCGAAGTGTCACCGACATCATAACAGACTGCATCCGGCCTTCCCCGTTCCACGCCCCATTCCCGCAGGAAACAGTCCCTCATGGCAGAAGGGCCCGGAGATGTGGAATCCGAAGTGCATGACAGGACAAGATTGGCTGTATTGCCGGTTAGGGAAGAAGCGAACCTGTTAAAAAAACCGAGTCCGGAAGAATCAGGAAGTCCGCTGGAACTGAAGAACTTGTATCCGTCAGATGCAGACACTACCGTAGAGCCATAAAGGAACGAGGCGATGCATTTGCGGACATATTCCGCATTGCTTTTCCTGAATCCGGAGGCCTTCCTCTCGACCTTCATGCCGACAACCTTCCTTGCCCAGGCGTATTCATCCAGGGATACTCCATAACGGGACATGTCAGACAGGGCAGACGACATGATGGAAACAGTCTCTAGCGTCCTGCCGGGAACCGTATTCACGGAGACGGAGAATTTCTCGTCCCCGCCCTGGACCAGGCTGCCCCTGAAACGGTGGTGTGTACCGGAAAACGGGATGCCTTCCGCGGCGAGACGCCTCTCAATCCGCTTTCCAAGCATCAGCCCGAGTTCGGCGCACATCTGCTCCGACACCACAGGGAGGACAGTCCCAATATAGGCATCGGGGACCCTACGGGAAGAATATTCCGCCACAATATGGGAAGACACTGCATCTGGGAAAAAGGACTTCCGGCATACAAGGCTGTCCCCCGGCATCCAGGCATAACTTCTTTCAGGCTCTTGGGGGGCAATGTCCCTGACAAAGAGCGACAGCAGCTTCATTTTCGAAAGCACCGCCCCCTGGTCGATGTCCCCGGAAAAGATTATGGCCTGTCCGCAATCCGCCACGCCGTACCGGACGGCAGCGGAAGAATACTCCCTCACAAGGTCGAATGCCATAAGCAAAAGAGAGTCAAGAAACTGTTCCCCCCTATTGAGATTAATCTCCGTAAATCTGAATATCAATGCATTGTCTTTCGAATCGATATATTCTCCGGCGCCACCCTGGACCCCATTACGCCTGAGAAAAGAAACCGGGGGACAGGAAGAGAAGAGGTCCGTCCCGGCCAGCGCCTTCCTGGCGGTGGCAAGTGCCTGCTGCGCCGTCATGGACCGGAGCCTGCCTGCATCCGCCAAAGAAGAATCCCTCACAGGTACACCGAGCCTCCACACGAGCGAGAGCTCGGCCATCCCCCTGCAAGTCGGGTTGGATACCAGGTAGTACTTTATTCTGTCCGGCAGGCTTCCTGTAGCAACAGCCGGATCCGCCGGCAATGACGGCAGAGTCTGAGCGGCTGATAATGAGCCATATAGCAAAACAACTGCGACAAAAATGAATATTTCGGAAAATTTTTTCACCATATTTGGTCTTATCATGTACAAAAATAAAATAAAAAATTCCTACTTTTGTACTTATGCGAATATTAATGCAATTAAACTAAACTGAATATCATGAAAAAGATCTACTTAATTTTTGCTGCGGCTGTACTCTCCGCAGGTGTTGCAGCTGCACAGGACATGCAGCAGGCGACCGACACTTACAACAATGGGGCCATGGCCCTCCAGATGGGGGACAACGCCGGTGCCCTCGATTATTTCAAGCAGGCCCTGACAATGGCCGAGGCCTGTGGAGAAGCAGGAGCAGAAGTAGTTACAAACTGCAAGAACATCATTCCGAACGTAGAACTCTCAATCGCGAAGGACCTTATAAAGGCTGAGGACTATGCCAAGGCTGTAGAGCAGCTGAACAAGGCCATAGCCTCCGCAAAGGAGTACAGCAACGCAGACGTTGAGACAGAGGCCACCGAGCTCATACCGCAGGTATACATGACCCAGGCGAACAGCCTGCTTAATGCAAAGGACTATGCCGGGGCAGCAGCAGCATACCAGAAAATCATCGATACCGATCCGGAGAACGGCCCTGCCTACCTCAGGCTCGGCACAGCACTCAGCGCAGCCGGCAAAGTAACAGAGGCTGAAGCGGCATTCACCGCATCCATGCAGCACGGACAGGAGGCGCAGGCAGTAAAACAGCTGTCAAACATGTACGTAAGGCTTGCGGCATCCGACCTCAAGGCTAAAAAATACGATGATGCTGTAACCCACGCGCTCAAGTCAAACGAATATCAGGAAAACGCAACGGCTATGCAGGTGGCCGGAACTGCCGCCATGCAGCTCGGGAAGAACGATGACGCCCTCAAATACATCGAAAGCTACATCGCCCTCGCGCCTACGGCACGCAATATCCCTGACATGTATTACACGGTGGCTGTCCTTGCACAGCAGCTGGGAGACAACGCCAAGGCATGCGGCTACTACCAGAAAATCGCCGACAACGCGAAATACGGAGCTACTGCAAAGCAGCAGATGACCGCTCTCAAATGTAACTGACCCATATAAATGACGGATCACAAGGTCAGGGAGCTGGAGCTTCTCGCTCCCGCACGCAATACAGACATCGGCATTGCAGCCATCAGCTGCGGTGCCGATGCCGTATATATTGCAGGCCCCAGGTTCGGCGCAAGGCAGGCTGCCGGGAACAGTATGGATGACATACGGGAATTGTGCCGTCATGCACACCGGTTCGGAGCGAGGGTATTCATCACGCTCAACACCATATTATATGACAATGAACTGGAAGCGGCACGGAGGCAGATGGCGGCCGCGCAGGAGGCCGGGGCGGATGCACTCATCGTCCAGGACCTCGCTGTACTGAAAATCACGGAGAAATGCAGGAAGGACGGATTCTCCCTCCCGCTGCATGCGTCTACACAGTGCGCAATCAGGACACCGGAGCAGGCCAGGTTCTATGAAGACCTGGGATTCTCGCGTCTCATACTTGAAAGGGAGCTCTCGCTGGAGCAGATCCGCGCCGTCAGGGAAGCTGTTGACTGCGAGCTGGAGTTCTTCGTGCACGGGGCTCTATGCGTATGTTACAGCGGGCAATGCTACATGTCGGAGGCTGTCACCGGAAGGAGTGCCAACCGTGGCGCCTGCGCCCAGGCCTGCAGGTCACTCTATGACCTCGAGGACGGGAACGGGAAAAGGCTCCTGAAGAACAAGGCACTGCTCTCCCTTAAAGACCTCAACCTAAAAGAGAGGCTCTCTGACCTTGTACAGGCCGGCATCACCTCTTTCAAGATAGAGGGCAGGCTGAAGAACGTCTCATACGTAAAAAATATTGTCAGGGACTACTCCCTGGCTCTTGACCGTATCACCGGCAACTCGGAAGGCGCCCTGTGCAGGGCATCGTACGGACAGGTTACAGGCGGCTTCACCCCTGCGCCCGACAAGACATTCAACAGGGGCTATACCACGCTGTTCATAGACGGCACCAGAGGGCAATGGTCCACCTTCGACTCCGCTAAAGGAATGGGTGAGGAAATCGGGACGGTATCCCATGTCAGTCCAGGCAGGGACATACTGCGCATACGGCCAGCCGTCCGCATCCAGGACGGTCCCGGGAAAACCACAGGAGAAGAACTCAAGCTGAACAACGGGGACGGATTCGCCTTCGTATCACGCAGCTCCGGTGTCATAGGTTTCAGGGCCGACGTCTGCAGCGGAACGGAAATACGGTGCAGGCCCGTACCGGGAATCTTCACGGGGGCAAAACTGTTCCGCAACATCGACATGGCCTTCGAAAAAGAGCTCGAAAACAATACCCCGGTACGGGAAATACGGGTATCGCTATATATCAGCATCCTGAGTTCCGGCGGCAGGTTCTCCATATCTGCACGGGCGGAAAGCGAAGACGGCAGGACATTCAGCGGGACATTCGACGCAGGAGACCAGGAAGCGCGGAACAGGGAGCGTATGATGGCCGTCCTAACCTCCCAGCTGTGCAAAGGCTCCGGTCACTACAGATTCAGCGTAGCAGGCATCCGGTGCGGCGAGGGCGAGGCCATTCCGATGATGCCGGTATCCGCGATAAACAGCATGCGCCGGGAAATAGCCATGGCCATAGACCGGGAAAAATGCAAAGCCAGGCCGCTTCTGAACAGGACCGGGAAAGTCCGGGGCACAGCGGCCCCGGGGCTCATCCCCATGGGGATAACATACAAGTCGAATGTAGCCAACCGCCTTGCCGGACAGGTGTACACCGGATCCGGGGCCACAGGGACAGAGCCGGCCTTCGAACTCACCCACCGCCAGGGCATCGAGCTGATGCGTACCAGGTACTGCATCCGTCACGAGCTCGGGATATGTCCGAAACAGACGGGGAAAGGCCCGGCACATGACCTGTACATAGTGAACAACGGCCGCAGGTTCACCCTGCATTTCGACTGCGCGAAGTGCGAGATGACAGTACTTGGCGGCTCTCGACAATCTGAAAGGTAAGGTCCACATCTCCGAAATGCCCGGTAAGGTCATCATTGACCTCAAGGTACCTCCGGCTGAGCTGTCCCCGCCATACAATGTCGTCCCGGGAATTGAAAGGCAGGCTTATCTCGAAACCGTAACTCTTGGAAGCTATCTTGACTACGGCAGAGCATTTCCATGATGTCCTCGTGCCGCCATCATCCTCGGTTATCATCAGCGCACACTGGTCGAGCTGGTCAGTCCAGTCGGAAACGAGCACGGCGTTGAAAGGACGCGGCTCTCCGACATACTTCCGTTTCACCACTATCATGAAATCCGTAATGGCGGGGTTGTAGAGCTTGAGCTCCGCTTCCGTGCTTGCGGTAAAGTCCTCGACCGAACCCAGCTTGACAAAGAATTCCGACGCCCCCGCAAACCACGGATCGTAATTGCGCAGCATAGTGAAATCCTTCAGTATCAGCGTTCTGACAGAAATGGAGCTACCGGATTCAGGGTCAAGTCCTGAAAGGCCGGAAGGAAGGCTTCCATACGCTGCCGAAGAGGTAAATGACGGCTTTGGCCGGACAATAATTGAACCGCCCCCTGTCTCCCAGCCGGGATCCTGCTTGCGCAGCATTTCAAGGGAAGTATAGCCTGCGTCATCATTGCGGTTCACCACCCATACAGGATGTTCCGAGGCCAGATGCTCGTCTACAACCACCTCGGTGACGGTACGGTTCCCGTTCCCGTCCAAGACCGTCTTGTAGCCGATATTCGTTTCAGACCCGTCACAGGGGTCGAAAGTGATTATCGGGGACGTCTTTCCGTCCCACTTTTCTGAAAACGGCCAATAGATCTGTATGCCGGAAGACTCCAGTGCAGAAATGTATTCATCCACCGGAACCTGCATGCCGTTGTCGGACCTCCTGCCGAAGAAACCTGCTGTAGCCCTGGACCCTCCGGAGAGCAGATGCTCCCTGATAATGTCTTTCAGCGGCCTTTCATAGGCAGAACCTTTTCTTCTGGCCCAGGACGGAAGGAAAGCATCCCCGACCCCTGCCCCCGGGCTGCGGAACAGGTCCTGCATGGTATACTCCTCATCGTAGCCGTTATCGGAAGAAGCCGCGACAGCATCCGAGACTTCCCTGATCTGGGACTCGCCGATATTCAGTTCAGACAGGAGAAGGGCGACTTCATCAAGTGATATGAACGGAGGGTCACCTGCCCCGTGCTTTCCGATACCGTCATCAAGATGCTCGCATCCGGTGCCCAGCAGCACCAGAATCGTAAAGAAGACAATAAAAACAATCTTTCTCATGGCAAAAAACTTTTCACACTGCAAAGAGAAAGATTATTATCCGTGTTCGCCAAAAAACAAACGTTTAATTCAAAAGAATGCCTCCAGATGCTTCAGGGCGGCTATTTTGTAAATTTCACAAAGCGGTTTTTGCCGCAAAGATCCATTATGACACCGACATTCCGGAATCCAGCCTCAAGGAAAAGTGATGCCGTCTGCGGCCCGAACTCCTCGTTGATTTCCACGAAACATGCACCGTCATCCGCCAGTGCCAGCCTTGCCCACACGGCTATAGCCCTGTAGAATTCCAACGGGTCGGCATCTGGCACGAACAGTGCCACAGCCGGTTCAAAATCAAGGACATTCTTCCTCATCCTGGCTTTTTCCGACTCCCTGACATACGGGGGATTGCTTACCAGAATATCGAACGGGCCGGACCTGACAACCGTTTCAGGAAGGCTTCCGGCCTCCGCCAGGGAAAGCACATCGGCCTGCACGAATACTGGCCTGACAGCACCGGTGTCTTCCAGGAGCCCGCCGAAATCCTGGCTTCCGGCAGTCCTGAGAGCACCGGCGGATATATCGATGCCAATGACCTCTGCCCCAGGACAAGAAAGTGCAAGGGACCACGCAAGGCATCCGGACCCGGTACAGAGGTCAAGTACACGGCCCGCTCTACGGCCGGAAGCACCCTTCAGCATCATTTTCATATTGAGTGTCTCAAGAGCCATTCTGTAAAGCATTTCCGTCTCCGGGCGCGGAATCAGCACCGACGAGTCCACCATGAACGTGAATCCCGCAAACCAGGCATGGCCGAGGACGTACTGGACCGGTTCCCCGGACAGAAGACGCCGCATGGCGGCGTCCAGTTCCGGCTGCTTTCCACTCGCGATTTCATATCCCGGCTCTATGACATGGACATAGCCCTTCGTCCCGAGGCATGCTTCGCACAGCATAAGCACGATAGATTTCGCCTCCTGCGGACCGTAAAGCGGCTCCAGTCCACGGACGGCCCCGGAGATAAAATCCTTCAGGAGCATGGAACTATGAATTTTCTATTATACCGGTAAGGAATGCAGTCATGTCCATCCCTGCGGCCTTGACCATCTTAGGCACTAGAGAGGCATTTGTCATTCCGGGTATTGTATTGACTTCCAAAAAATAGAGACCATCATCAGCCAGTATGTAATCGACCCTTACCACACCGGAGCACCCCAGTCTCTCATAGATTTTTTTCGAGGACTCCTGTATATGTGCCGTAAGATCCGGAGCTATTTCCGCCGGACAGATCTCCTTGCTGAAACCGTTGTATTTGGCATCGTAATCAAAGAACTCATGGTCGGTGACAATCTCGATCACAGGGAGTGCCACAACTTTTCCTCCTGCGCGGTACACGGCGCACGTGAGCTCCCTCCCCGGGATGAATTTCTCTGCAATGATGGTCTTCCCTTCCGAGAATGCAAGCCGCACAGCCTCCGGAAGATCCTCCTGACGCTTCACTTTCGTGACACCGAAGCTGGAACCTCCGTCTGTCGGCTTGACGAACATAGGGAAACCGAGCTTCTGCACAGCCTCATTCTCAAAAGTGGCATAATCGCCGCCCCTGCGCATGAAAACGTCATCGGAGCATTTCACGAAATCGACATTCCTGAGGTACCCCTTGCAGGAGAACTTGTCGAATGTAATCGCCGAAACGAATGAGCTGCAGCTGCTGAACGGGATTGAAAGCATCTCGAGATACCCTTGCATAAGGCCGTTTTCCCCTGGTGTCCCGTGCTGGACAAGGTATACGAAGTCAAATCTGACCCTGCGCCCGGCCACAGACACGGAAAAGTCCGTCTTGTCGATCGAGGGCCTCTCCTTCTCCGGAATAATAACCCTCATCGAGTCCTTCATCCTGTATGCCACCAGCTGCCAGAGGCCGAACCTGGCAAAAATCTCATATACATTATATAGAGAGCCGTCTATCCTGGAAGATACGAATTCGCCGCTGCGGCAAGACACCTCCCACTCTGAAGAATCGCTGCCATATATGACAGCGATATCATGATATTTCGTTTCCATTGCAATATATTATAAAATCCTGTTTCATATCCTCGGGTACAGACAGGGCACCCGGCGGGAATCAGTTGAAGAAATACTCTTCCGCCTCCTTTTCAGTCCGGTCCATGCCGTCCGTTACGGCAGCGTCAGAGTCGCTTCCGTCACAGTCCAGGTCCAGATGGACGCCAGGAGGGGCTGTGAACATCTCCGTACCGGTAATGCCGAGAGTACCGTCCTCAAGAACCTTCTTCATCCATATGCCCCATATTGGAAGGGCCATGTTGGATCCCTGGCCAAGGGCCAGTGATTCGAAATGCACCTGACGGTCCTCGGCCCCGACCCACACTCCGGCGGTGATGGCAGGAGTGTAGCCTATGAACCAGCCGTCCGACTGGTCGTTGGTCGTACCCGTCTTTCCGGCAATCTCTCCTTTCAGCCCGTATTTCCATATCAGGCGCCTTCCCGTACCGCTCTGGACCACCCCCTGCATCAGGTTGGCCATGAGATAGGCGGTATGGTCGCTTATGGCCTCACGCTTGCGGGTGTTGAAGTCGGCAAGGACATTGCCTGCATTGTCTTCGATCCTCGTAACAAATATAGGATAGACGTATACGCCCTGGGAAGGGAATGTATTATAGGCCGATACCATTTCATACAAAGATATGTCCGCAGGCCCGACGCACAGGGAAGGTACTTCCTCTATGTAGCTGCTGATCCCCATCTTGCGCATCATCTCGGCCATGGCATGGGGGCCGAACTGCTTCATGAGGTAGGCGGAAATGTTGTTGCTGCTCTTTGTGAGTCCCCATTTCAGGGTAACGGTCCGGCCTATCCATTCATCACTGTCCGTACTCTGCGGGGTCCACGTGTTGTCCCCTACGATGAAAGTCTGCGGGACATTGACCACCTTGTCGCAAGGGGACATCCCCTCCTGCATGGCCAGGGTGTAGAGGAACGGCTTTATGGTGGAGCCCACCTGACGTTTGCCCTGCCGTACGTTGTCATATTTGAAGTACCTGTATTCAGGCCCTCCGACATACGCCTTGACATGCCCGGTCTGCGGCTCTATGGCCATAAACGCAGCCCTCAGGTGCGACTTGTAATACAATATGGAGTCATCAGGGGTCATCAGGGTATCTATATAGCCTTTCCCGTTCCAGGAGAAAACCCTCATCTTCACTTTCTCGCCGAAGCTCCTGAGTATCTCGTTTTCAGAGGCCCCCCGGGCCTTCATAATACGGTAGCGGTCGCTCCATCTGCGGGCCTGGGCCATTAAGCGGTCCACAGTCGCCTTGTCGACTTCATTGGAGAAAGGCTTGCGCACCTTGCCCGCGATGTCCCGCCAGAAACTTTTCTGAAGGTCCTTGCCCAGATGCTCGGCCACAGCCTCCTCGGCATACTGCTGCATCTTGTAATTGATGGTAGTGTATATACGGAGCCCGTCCTTGTCAAGGCTGTACCTTGTACCGTCAGGCTTGGCGTTCTTGTTCAGCCAGCCATAGAACGGGTCATTTGCCCACTGCAGGGAGTCCGCCACGTAATCCTCGTACCGGGCATATCCGGAACGAAGCGGCTCCTTTGCATTCATGGTGCGCCTGAGCATGTCACGGAAATAAGGGGCTATGCCTGCGTTGTGGTCCTGAACCTGGTATGACAGGGTAATGGGTATCAGCGAGATGGAGTCCCTCTGGGCCTGGGTCAGGAATCCTGCCTTTTCCATCTGGCCGATAACGAAATTCCTGCGTACCAGGGCCTTGTCAGGGTTGAGGGCAGGGTTGTACCTTGTCGGCTTGTTCACCATGCCGACAAGCATGGCACTCTCCTCGACAGTAAGGTCGGAAGGGTCCTTGGCGAAGAAGGTCTGGGCCGCCGCCTTGATTCCGTAGGCGTTGCTTCCGAAGAAGATGGCGTTCATATACATGTCCATGATCTCCTCCTTGGTGTAGTTTCTCTCCAGCTTGACGGCCGTAATCCACTCTTTGAGCTTTACCCACACCATTTTTACTTGATAGACGCCAGGGACCCTGCTGCTGACGCCCGTCCTCGGATATAGGGTCTTGGCGAGCTGCTGCGTGATGGTGCTGCCTCCCCCCTGGCTTGAATCACTCATCAGGAGGGTCTTGAAAAGCACCCTTCCGAGACTTATGAAATCTATGCCCGAATGGTCATAGAAACGTACGTCCTCGGTGGCTATTGCCGCCTCTACCAGATATGGGGACAGCTCGTCGTAACTCACATAGGACCTGTTTTCTATATGGAAAGTCGTAAGAATCTCCCCGTCCTGGGCTATAACCTGGGTGGCAAGCTTGCTCTCGGGATTCTCCAGCTCCTCAAACGACGGGATGTCGGCGAAAGCCCAGACAAGGAGCAACATAAAGACAATCAACGCGATAGGAATTGTAAAAAGAATCCAGAACCACTTGACTATCCTCTTTTTCGTCTTTTCTGTCATAAACCTGCATTTAATACAAAGGCACAAAAATACTGATAAAATTTGGAAAATTACCCTGTTTGTGCCTTACTTTGCAGTCCGGAACCGGAACAGGGCATCTTATTGACCCAGAAAGGCATGCCGGACACTGTTCACAAATTGGAAACTGAATCGATGGAAGAAAACCTTGTAATAGTCGAGTCTCCGGCAAAAGCCGGGACAATACAGAAGTTCCTCGGGAAAGACTACCTCGTAAAATCAAGCTTCGGCCACATCAGGGACCTGCACGACAGCTCCCTGAGCATAGATGTAGAGCACGGCTTCAAGCCGGAATACGAAATACCGGCCGACAAGAAGAAAGTGGTAGCCGAACTGAAAAAGGCCGCCAAGGGGGCAAAGACCGTATGGCTCGCATCCGATGAAGACCGCGAGGGAGAGGCCATCTCATGGCACCTCTACGAAACACTGGGACTCAAAAAGGAGAACACCAGGCGCATAGTCTTCCATGAGATCACACGCAACGCCATCCTGCACGCCATAGAGAACCCCAGGGACATAGACATGAACCTTGTGGACGCGCAGCAGGCCCGCAGAGTCCTGGACAGGCTGGTCGGATTCGAACTGTCACCCATACTGTGGAAGAAAATCCAGCCAAAGCTC
Source organism: uncultured Bacteroidales bacterium (assembly GCA_944325965.1). Lineage (GTDB taxonomy): Bacteria > Bacteroidota > Bacteroidia > Bacteroidales > UBA932 > Cryptobacteroides. Next base: position 18,574 of record CALVCB010000022.1, on the reverse strand, counting down.
TCCGCGGGGAGGGTCCAGTCGGTAGCCCTGAGGCTCGTAGTGGACAGGGAGCGGGAAATCATGAATTTCCGGAAGGAGCAGTATTATAAGGTAGAGGCTGTCTTCCATCCGGACGGGACTCCTGATGGGGTAATGGTCAAGGCTTCGCTTGACACCAGGTTCCACGACATCGGCAGCGCGGAAGAGTTCCTCAGAAGATGCATCGGGGCAAGATTCTCCATCACGGGCATAGACAAGAAGGAAGGCACCAGGTACCCCGCCGCACCGTTCACCACCTCCTCGCTGCAGCAGGAGGCGGCAAGGAAACTCAGGTTCTCTGTAAGCCAGACGATGAGCATCGCGCAGAAACTCTATGAAGCCGGGTACATCACGTACATGCGAACCGACTCTACCAACCTTTCATCCCTGGCGCTGGGATCCGCCAAGAAATACATTTCCGAGAATTTCGGTGAGGAATACTCAAAGCCCCGCCAGTACAAGACCAAGACAAAAGGGGCTCAGGAAGCCCACGAGGCCATACGCCCTACATATATCGAGAACACCGGAATACCGGGGACACCGCAGGAGAAGAAGCTATACGAGCTGATCTGGAAGCGGACAGTGGCATCCCAGATGGCCGACGCAAGGGTGATGAAGACTGATATAAAGGTAGGAATGGACAAAGGGCAGGAGACCTTTTCGATCCAGGCCACGGAGGTCCTTTTCGACGGTTTCCTCAAGCTCTACATCGAAAGCTCAGACGAGCCGCAGGAAGAAGACGGGGTTATCCTCCCGGAGCTCCATACCGGAGGCATCATGGAGGAAAGTGGCATGAGCGCCGAGTGCAAATTCACTGCCCCTCCGATGCGCTATTCGGAAGCCACGCTGGTCAAGAAGCTGGAAGAGCTGGGGATAGGACGGCCTTCAACCTATGCCCCGACCATCTCCACGCTCACGAAAGGACGCGGCTACATCATAAAAGGGGACAAGGAAGGGGAGAAGATTCCTGTCACCAACCTCGTGCTGAAGGACGGCACCGTAAGTCCCGTCCAAAAGACAGAAATAGTCGGTGCTGGAAAGGGAAGGCTGCTCCCGCAGGAGATAGGGATGATTGTTACGGACTATCTCGTGGACAATTTCGGCAGGATCCTGGACTACGGCTTCACGGCCGATGTCGAGAAGGACTTCGACCAGGTGGCCGAAGGGCACATGGTCTGGAACGACCTCATTGCCGATTTCTACGGACCGTTCCACCAGAGAGTGGAAAAAGTGCTCAATGACCACCAGTACAGCCACGTGAGCCGGGAACTGGGCACAGACCCGAAAGACGGCAGGCCGATCATCGCCAAGTATGGGCAGTACGGTCCCTATGTGCAGAAAGGGGAAGGGGAAGGGAGACAGTTCGCCAGCCTTGCTCCCGGCCAGCTGATTGAAAGCATCACCCTGGAGGATGCCCTGAAGCTGTTCGAGCTCCCTAGGAATGTCGGGCAGTACAACGGCACGGACATCATATGCACCAAAGGACGTTTCGGCCCCTATCTGAAATATGGAAGCAAGAACATCTCGCTGCCGCGCGGCAGCGATCCCCTGCACATAGACATCGACAGCTGCATCAGACTGATAGAACAGGCCGCGGAAAAACAGGCCGGCAGCATACTGTTCAGCTTCCCGCAGAGCGACATACAGGTCATTGACGGAAACTACGGCCCCTACATCAAGCACGCAGGCCGGAACTACAGAATACCCAAGGACACGGATGTGGCATCGCTGACGGAGGAGGACTGCAATGAAATTGTCTCCTCCACAAAGCCCACAGGGAGGAAAAGCAGGAAAAAGTAGTTGCATGAGGGCACTAAACCAAAACATAACCGACTGTTTTTATTATGATTTATAATTTTAACAATCGGTTATTGACATAATTGTAAATTTTTCATTAACTTCGCGTGGATAATGAATTATTAAACCTTAATAGCTATGCCTTCCTACCACATCGACCAGATAGACCAGAAGATCCTTTCCTTTCTGGTGAAGAATGCCCGCATGCCTTTTCTGGAGATAGCCAGGGAATGCGGTGTATCAGGAGCAGCGATCCATCAAAGAGTGAAACGGCTTGAAGCCAACGGGGTCATCACAGGTTCGCGGCTGCTCGTAAAGCCACAGGCGCTGGGGCTTAATGTATGCGCATTCATAAGCGTGTCGCTTTCAGAAGCGAACAAATACCCTGAGGTAATCGAAGCGTTCAAGAAAATCTCTGAAATCGTGGAGTGCCATTTCGTGACCGGGAAATATGCCCTCCTCCTCAAGATATTCTGCTTCAACCACGACCACCTCATGGAGATACTGGTAAACACCATCCAGAAGATCCCGTATGTGCAGTCTACAGAAACGCAGATTTCACTTGACCAGGCGATAGAGCGGCAGGTATGGGTGAAGGAATACCAGAACACCAGCTTCTCGGCCAACGTCAAGAAGAGGGAAAATCAATAGCCATATATACTGCATAGCGCCTCTGCGAGCCTCATGTCATCAGGAGTGGTGAGCTTTATGTTGTATTTCTCCCCATCGACATACAAGACGTCCACGCCTGCCTTTTCGGCGACTGACGCATCATCTGTGAATGAAACATCATAAGCCTGTCTGTAGGCTTCCCTTATGACTTCCGACCAGAACACCTGCGGTGTCTGGACGGCGAATACACGGTTTCTGTCCACAGGCATGTCCCCTACCCGCTCCAGCTTTCCGTCCCTGTCATTCCTGACGATAGGGCGGAGGGTATCTGTACACGGAATTGCAGGGACAACGGCGGGAGCCTCCTCGGACATACGGAAAACCGAGGCCGCCAGCCCGGCAGACACCAGAGGCCGGACTCCGTCATGGATTGCGACCACTGCCCCGTCCGGGACTTTCCCCAATCCGTTTCGTACAGAATGAAAACGGGTGAATCCACCTTCCACTATCGACTGCGGGACATTGAAATTATTCCTGTAGCACATATCCTTCCACAGGTCAGCATGGGACCGCGGAAGAACCGTAATGACCTTCAGGTCCGGCACGGCATCCAGAAAACGCTCGATCGTCATCTGCAGAACCGGACGTCCCGAAAGGGTCATGAACTGCTTCGGCAACGGTCCGCCCATGCGGCTTCCAGAGCCTCCGGCCATTATAATCAGATATTTAGCCCTACCCATCTTTTTTACAGACATAATAGATAACAATGCAGCAAATTTAACTTTTTTTTCGTATTTTTGCAGGTTGAACATATTATTATAATTTATAACGCAAATTACAGATGGGATTCTCTTTTTTGACCCAGGAACTTGCAATCGACCTCGGCACGGCGAATACTGTCATCTTCCAGAACGACCAGATAGTACTGGACGAGCCGAGTATCGTGGCTCTCGACAACAACACAGGCAAACTCATGGCCCTGGGACACCAGGCCAAACTCATACAGGACAGGGAAAATCCAGGAATAAAGACAGTTCGTCCCCTGAGGGACGGGGTTATCGCGGACTTCAACGCCGCAGAGCTGATGATCCGCGGCTTCATCAAGCAGGTGAACAGCAAGCGCAGGTCCCTTTTCACACCGAACCTCAAGGTAGTAGTCGGCATCCCGTCAGGCAGTACCGAGGTGGAAATCCGTGCGGTGCGCGACTCCACCGAACATGCAGGGGGACGCGACGTGTACCTTATATTCGAGCCTATGGCGGCGGCCCTGGGAATCGGGCTGGACGTTGAGGCGCCTAAAGGCAGCATGGTAGTCGACATCGGAGGCGGGACCACAGAGATCGCGGTCATATCCCTTGGCGGTATCGTACAGCAGAACAGCGTGAGGGTTGCCGGAGACGAGTTCACGGCAGACATCCAGTCCTACCTCAAGCAGCAGCACAACATCAAGGTCGGCGAGCCTACGGCAGAGAAGCTGAAGATAGCCATCGGCGCAGTGATACCGGACCTGGAGAACGAGCCGGAGCCGTTCGTGGTAAAAGGACCGAACCTCATGACGGCGCACCCGGTGATAGCGACCATCACATACCAGGAGATCGCCCACTGCCTCGACAAGTCCATTGCGAAGATAGAATCGGCCATACTCCACGTACTTGAGCAGACACCGCCGGAACTGTATGCCGACATCGTGGAAAGCGGGATTTACCTCTCCGGAGGAGGGGCGCTGCTCAGGGGCCTTGACAAGAGGCTGGGCGAAAAGGTGAACATCCCGTTCCATGTAGCTGAAGACCCGCTCAAAGCCGTGGCAAGAGGAACATGCATCGCGCTCAAGCATACGGACAAATACCCATTCCTCATGAGGTAGAATGGCCGGGAAGCGGAAAATATTGGCACTTATACTCAATGCAGCTATCTTCATCGCACTGGAGATAGCTGCATTGAGTATGCTCAGGAGCAACGGGATACTGCAGGACACATGGATAATGAAAGGTGCGCATGCATTCTATGCAGCAGCCTGGGGGACAACGGAAGAAATCAGGTACTATTTCTCCCTTCGCAAGGAGAATGAGCGCCTGGCGGAAGAAAACTTCCGGATGGCCAGGAAGATACGCGAATATGAGAGCGCAGGGCGGGATTCCTCCGCCACAGCGGAGGACAGTACCGGGAAATATGTCTACAAACTGGCCGACATCGTAAAGGTCAGCAACAACAGCCAGCACAACTACATCATTGTCAACAAAGGCTCCGAAGACGGGGTCACTCTCCAGTCCGGCATCATCACCGGGCAGGGAGTGATCGGCATAATAGACGCCGTAAGCCGGCATTATTCCTACGGCATATCATTCAAGAACACGGGGATGACCGTCAGCGCAAGGATCGGGAAGGAGGGTCCTGTCGGCTCTCTCATATGGGACGGCATACACTCGGACGGGGCTCTGCTGAACGAGATCCCGCACCACATCCCTTTCGAACCGGGAGACACGGTCTACACAAGCGGATTCTCTTCCATTTTCCCTCCCGACATCCCGCTGGGGACAGCCGGAGAATCCCGCATTGTGAACGGGGCGACCTACGAGATACAGATAAAACTCTTCGAGGATTTCAAGGCCCTCAGGCACGTGACCATAGTCCGGAATACCGGGAAAGAGGAAATCGACAGACTTGTCTCACAGCAATAACCCGGAGGACAGAGCATGAAGACGAATCATAATTTCACGGTAATTTACATACTGCTTGCCCTGGCGCAGATGGTCATCTGCAACTATTGCAGGATCAGCCCTTTCATATACGTTACCATACTTCCTGCAATGGTGCTGGCACTGCCCCTGAAAATAAACACGGCATGGAGCATGGCAATAGCCTTTGTCACAGGGCTGGCCGTAGATTTCCTGTCTGAGGGTATCATAGGTCTGAATACGCTCTCCCTCGTACCTGTGGCCTTTATAAGGCATCCGCTTCTGCAGATGGTGCTGGGGGATGAATCCTACGGCAAGGGAACTCCCTTCTCCTCCAGGACTACAGGTATCAGGAAAATACTTATCGCGGCCACAGTCGCATATGCGGTATTCATCGCTGTATATGTGACGGCGGACGGTTCCGGTGTGAGGCCACTGTGGTTCAACACAGTCCGGTTCGTAGCATCGCTGATTTGCGACAGCGCGCTTGCTTTGCTCGTAATACATGTACTTACACCCAATGACAGGTAGCCGGAGTCCCGGATATGAAGATAAACAGACAGAATAAGATACTCGCCGGCCTGGCCGTTACCGCCATCATACTCATTGGACGGCTGTTCGTCATACAGATCCTTGATGACAGCTACAAGATAGACGCGTCCAACAACTCGATGGTATACTCGACCATCTATCCTACAAGAGGAATAATATACGACCGAAACGGAAAGATCCTCGTAGGGAACAAGGTCGCCTACGACATACTCGTGACCCCGAAAGAGGTATCCGGGTTCGACACCCTGTCACTGAGCGCGGCCCTCGGGGTGACACCGGAGTTCATAAAGGGCAAGATGGACGAATACTACAGGGACCGCAGGAAGATAGGCTACCGGTCCGTAGTCATGCTGAAACAGCTCCCGCCGGAGACCTACATGCGCTTCGCCGAGCTCGCGTACAAGTTCCCCGGGTTCAGGGGGCAGCCCAGGAGCATCCGGCAGTACCCGTACAATGCGGGAGGCAACCTGCTCGGCTACGTCTCGGAAGTAGACTCCAGGTACATCAAAGCGCACAACGACGAATACAAGGCCGGGGACTATGCCGGAATGACAGGCATAGAGGCCACATGCGAACAATACCTGAAAGGGGAAAAGGGATACAAGATATACCTGCGAGACTCGCGCAACAGGATAGAGTCCTCATACCGTGACGGGGAGATGGACAAGGAGGCCATCCCGGGCAAGGACATAGTAACCACCATTGACGCCGAGCTGCAGAACTACGGGCAGGCCCTCATGCAGAACAAAGTCGGGAGCCTGGTGGCAATAGAGCCGTCTACCGGAGAGATACTGGCCCTGATATCAAGCCCCGGCATAGATGTGGACGTGCTCGCGGACATAGGGCGGCACTATTCGCAGATAGCGTCTGACCCGCTAAAGCCGATGTTCAACCGGGCGGTACAGGCGTCATACCCTCCCGGCTCGGTGTTCAAGCTGGTCAACGCCCTCATCGGGCTCCAGGAGGGGGTAGTCACGCCACAGAGCGAGTTCCCGTGCCATCTTGGGTACCGGTACGGCAACAGGAAGATGGCTTGCCACAACCACAGGTCCCCTCTCGACATGGAAGAGTCTATCATGATGTCCTGCAATGCATACTACTGCTATGTATTCCGCTCCCTGCTCGAAGACTCCGGTAAGGGCAGTGTGTCCCAGGCCCTGGCCGTATGGGACGAATACGTATCGAGCTTCGGGTTCGGGCACAGGCTGGGAAGCGACTTCCCGTCCGAACTGGGAGGGGACATCCCTACCCCAGCCCTGTACGACAGGATGTACGGGAAAGGCCGCTGGAAGGCCACAAACATCATTTCGCTATCCATCGGACAGGGCGAGATAGGCTGTACCCCGCTGCACCTTGCAAACCTGTGTGCGATAATGGCGAACCGGGGCTACTACTATATCCCGCACATCATCAAGGAGTCGGAAGGGGTGCCGATAGACCCGAAATACAGGGAAAGGCAGTACACGATGGTGGACACATCGTATTTCCACACTGTGGTGAACGGTATGTACAGGGCGGTCAACAGCGGATACGGCTCGGGGGCGACAGCCTCCATCGCGGCAGTGGACGGGCTCGACATCTGCGGCAAGACAGGGACAGCGCAGAACCCGCACGGGGATGACAACTCAGTGTTCATCTGCTTCGCTCCCAAGGACGACCCGAAAATAGCGGTGGCCGCCTACATAGAGCACGGGTCCTTCGGGGCGAGATGGGCCGCACCGATAGCTTCACTGCTTGTGGAGAAATACCTCAACAGGGAAATCGGCAGCCCCCGCAAGCCGCTTGAGGAACGTATGATGGAAGGCGTGCTGCTTGATACTGTCAACGACAAATAAAATCAAACCCGATGAACAGCTACAGAGAAAACAGTTTCCTGAAATCAATAGACTGGTCCCTGGTCGTCACTTACCTCCTGCTGGTGCTGATCGGCTGGGTGAACATCTACGCGTCGGTACACTCCTCGGAACCGGCCTCGATATTCGATTTCAGCTGCCGGAGCGGCAAGCAGTTCGTATGGATAGTGTCCGCTCTGGGGATTGCCGGGGTCATACTGTTCGTCATCAATCCCAGGGCATGGGAAAGCCTCTCGCCGCTGATATATGCGGCAACGGTGCTGCTGCTGGTCGCAGTCATATTCCTGGGGGTGGAAGTAAAAGGATCAAGGTCATGGTTCGAGTTCGGCCCGATACGGTTCCAGCCCGCGGAAATCTCCAAGATATCCACTTCCCTGCTCCTGGCGACAGTCATGAGCCAGATAGGGTACAGGCTAAATTCGGTCAGGAACTTCATCCTGACAGCAATGATTATCCTCATCCCCATGGCCGTCATCGTCGCCCAGAGCGAGACCGGGTCTGCACTTGTATATGTCGGTTTCGTGTTCATGCTATACAGGGAAGGCCTTTCAGGATGGATACTGTTCATTATAGGCATGGCAATACTGCTTTTTGTATTGACACTCACAGCCTCCCCGTATGTTTCCATGCTTGTGCTCACAGGAATTGCCACACTATGCTGCGCCCTGGAGTCCGGGAAGATAAAAAAATGGGCTAGGGCTGTGCTTCCGGCAATAGCGCTCCTGGCTTTTGTACCGTTCCTTATCAAATGGACAGCAGGCCTCTCAAAAGACCCCGGGGCCATCATCAGCACAGTCCGGCCGATGTATTTTTTCGCGGCCGCGGCCGTTATCGGCATTTTCTTCTATGCATACCGGGCATACCGGGACAGGAGCCTTTTCAAATGGGGGGCAATAGCGTCGTTCATCACCGGGATACTGTTCGTCCTGTCCGTCGACTTCCTTTTCAACGATGTGCTGCAGGACCACCAGAGGAAACGTATCGAAGTGCTGCTCGGACTCAAGGACGACCCTTCCGGTGTCGGCTACAACGTGAACCAGTCGATGATAGCCATAGGCTCCGGAGGATTCTCCGGGAAAGGATTCCTGCACGGGACACAGACCACATACGGGTTTGTCCCGGAACAGAGCACGGATTTCATCTTCTGCACCATAGGAGAAGAATGGGGGTTCATCGGTTCGGCGTTTGTCATTCTGCTGTATACATTCATGATATGGAGAATACTGCATGACGCGGAACGCAGCCGGGAAGCGTTCACCAGGATATACGGATACTGCGTCGCCTGCTGCATTTTCATGCATCTCCTCATCAATATAGGCATGACAATGGGGCTTGTCCCTGTAATAGGGATACCGCTTCCGCTGCTCAGCTACGGAGGGTCCTCATTATGGGCATTTACAGCCATGATTTTCATATTCATAGCATTGGACCGGAACGAGAAGAGATATTTATAAAGAATAATTTGTTAATACGGATAATCTGGAATAATTTTGCACCGGCTAATGCCGTTTGAATGAAATTCAATATATGACAATAACTTATAATTATTAAAAGAATGGGACTTCTTGACGGAAAAACAGCTCTTGTCACAGGCGCGGCAAGAGGGATAGGCAAGGCTATCGCCTTGAAATTCGCTTCTGAAGGGGCTAATGTTGCATTTACCGACCTCGCCATAAACGAAGCAGCGGAACAGACACTCAGGGAACTTGAGGCATACGGAATCAAGGCAAAGGCATACGCTTCCAACGCGGCTAACTTTGACGAGACCCACACGGTAGTGAACCAGATTCTCGAGGATTTCGGCAGCATCGACATCCTGGTGAACAACGCAGGCATAACCAAAGACGGGCTCATGATGAGGATGACCGAAGCACAGTGGGATGCAGTCCTCACCGTAAACCTCAAATCTGCATTCAACTTCATCCATGCCGTAACACCGATAATGGCTAAACAGCGCAGCGGAAGCATCATCAACATGTCCTCCGTAGTCGGGGTGTCAGGCAACGCGGGCCAGTGCAACTACTCCGCATCCAAGGCCGGCATGATCGGGCTGGCAAAATCCATTGCAAAGGAGATGGGGCCGCGCGGAATCCGCGCCAACTGCATCGCTCCGGGATTCATCATCACGGACATGACCAACGCCCTTCCTGAGAAAGTACGTCAGGAATGGGAGAAACAGATACCTCTGCGCCGCGGAGGCACTCCTGAGGACGTGGCCAACGTGGCACTCTTCCTCGCAAGCCCGCTCTCTTCTTATGTAAGCGGACAGGTCATTCACTGTTGTGGAGCAATGAACTGCTAAAGGATCATGACAGCAATGAAGCCAGGAGGCCGAACTCATTTCAATATGAGTTCGGCCTCCTGGCAATATGAATGCTGGCACGCACCCGGAATCCCGCCCGGAACGGGACCATCCTACCTGTACGCCATGGCATCCGGCAATGACGGAGGAAGGGCCTGTTCCGAAGTCGCCCTCCTCTTGTCCGGGCGACGGCTCATTACATAATGTATCTCGGCCCCGTCCTTTATGTCGGCATACGTAAGATAGGACTTGTCCCATTCCTTCCCGTTAAGGTACATTTTCCGGATGTAGAGGTTATCCTCGGACCAGTTCTCGGTAGTGACCCTGATGGTCTTCCCGTTGTAGAGGGTCAGCTCCACCCCTGGAACGGAAGGAGAGCCTATATTGTACACATTGCTCGAAGGGGCTGTAGGATAGAACCCCATGGCATTGAACAGATACCAGGCCGACATCTGTCCGCAGTCATCATTCCCGCTGAGGGACCCCGGCTCGTTCCCGTAGAAATGGTCCGAGACATACCTTATCCATTTCTGGCACTTCCATGGCTGCCCGAGATAATTGTATAGATAGATGACACTGTGGCAAGGTTCGTTCCCGTGCCAGTATGCACCTATCCTCCCCTGGATGTCATGTGCTCCGGGAATGTCATCAGGAAGCTCGGTAACGAAAAGCGAGTCGAGCCTTTCCTCGAAAAGCTCCCTTCCAGTCCTTTCGATAAGATCCTCCACATTATGCGGCACATACCATGTATACTGCAGAGTGAACCCTTCGGTAATGTCTCCCCAGCCGTTCACAGAGCCCGGTCCCTGGTATGCCACCGGAGTAAATGGGGTGCGCCATTCCCCGTTGCTGTCCCGTCCGCGCATGAACCTGGTCTCAGGGTCGATGAGGTTCCTGTATGAGAGGGAACGGTTCAAGAAAAACCTGTAGTCATCCTCCCTGCCAAGGGCCTTGGCTGCCTGGGCAATACAATAGTCGTCATACGCGTATTCAAGCGTCTTCGAGACAGACTCCCTCTCTTTGTCGAAAGGCACCCATCCATACTCCGTATACTCCGGAAGACAGTCATAATGAGGATTGGTGGCTGTCTGTTTCATGGCCTCGAAAGCCCTCCCGTAGTCAAACCCCGGAACACCCTTCACGATCATGTCCGCAAGCACTGACACGGCATGGTATCCTATCATGCACCATGTCTCGTTGCCGTAGAACGACCATACAGGCAGCATCTTCTCCACGCTTTTGTCATAGTGGGCGAGCATAGAATTGGCTATGTCGGCACTCACGTCAGGGCGGATAAGGTTAAGCAAAGGATGGTATGCACGGTATGTATCCCAGAAAGAGAAAGTCGTATAGTTATTAAAGCCTTCCGCCTTTTCTATGCTCTTGTCATAGCCGCGGAAACGTCCGTCCGCATCCTGGAAGATGAACGGGGACAGGAAGCATCTGTAGGCGGCGGTATAGAATGTCTCCTTTGTCTTGCGGGACCCCTCTACCTTGAATCTCGAAAGCTCTTTCTCCCACAGGGACTGACCTGCGGTGCAGACATCGTCGAATGTTTTTCCTTCAAGTTCCCTGAGGTTGTTCCTTGCCCCTGCCGGATCTACCGACGATATGGCCACCCGGACTGTAACCTGCTGCCCTTCCTCTGTGTCGAAACGCATCCAGAACTGCAGGTCATCCCCCCATGCCTCCATATCACTGCGGAAGCGGTTGGTATCATAGCAGACCCTCTTACCGTTCTGCATAATCCCGAAATCAACTATGGGCTCAGAGAACTCAGCCACAAAGTACACATGCCTTTCCGGGCCCCAGCCCTGCACGAGCTTATAACCGGAAATCGTATGGTCGTCCTCAATACGAAGGTTTGCCCAGCGGCATTTCCACCAGAGGGTATGCCTCATATCAAGCAGGATGAAGGCGTCCCCGGATTCCGGATACGTGAACCTCAGTATCCCGCTGCGCGTAGCAGATGTCATCTCGGCTTTCACCCCATAGTCCAGGAGATCAACGGCATAATAGTTCGGAGAACACCATTCCCTTTCATGGGAATATCTGGAGCGATAGCCGGAATCCGGATCTTCGTGTGTACCCGGCTCAAGCTTGATCTCACCGGTTCCGGGCATGAAAAGGAAATCCCCCAGGTCCGGTATCCCGGTCCCGCTCAAGTGGGTCAGGGAAAATCCCATAAGGGTAGGACGGCTGTACTTGTATCCGGCCGCGGCGTCATAGAAATCATTGTCCGTATCCGGGCTGATCTGTATCCCCCCGAAAGGGACCTGTGCGCCGGGATAAACATTGCCGTAACCGTCAGTCCCGGTAAGCGGACGTACATAGTTTACAAGCCGGACATCCTCCGGCGTATCGCCGGAATGTGCGGAGGCAATACCTGCACACGGCACTGCCAATAATGCAAAGAATACTGAAAAGACTTTCATATTACCAATGTATGTTCGTTGTACTTGTCTGTTATCCACGATTCCCGAAATACTTCATGCCAGAGCATAGCACGGGTCTTTCAGGAACAGTAAAAATTTAAAATTACATTAAAAAAAGAAAAGGCATGAATGTTTTTTCTGTTTTTTTTATCCGGAGCAGATGCCACGACATAAATTTGCAGACCGGAAGATTACGGGCATGCAGACATTTTATGACAGATTCATCCTGCCGGTCATGGACCTGATACTTCCCCGGACATGCATAGTGTGCGGGAAAAGGCTCTATACCTTCGAGGAGCATATCTGCACCAGATGCCTCGCGGACCTGCCCCTGACATACGGATGGTCTCTTTCACGCAATCCCATGGCCGAGAAGTTCAACGGGCTCATCCAGAGAACGGCATGTCATGATATGCAGCAGGCTTCCCGGCTGCCTGCACATATACCGTACAGCCATGCCGCCGCACTGTTCTTCTTCAACTCCGAAGCCCAGTACAGGAAGATCCCGTACAGCATAAAATACCACGGGGACATATCCTCAGGGCTGTTTTTCGGGGCAATGCTCGGGAAGAAGATAGCATGTTCGCCTGCGCTGGAAGGCATCGACATGATAATTCCCGTCCCTCTGTACTGGTCAAGAAGATGGGAACGGGGGTACAACCAGGCAGAAGTGATAGCCAGGGGGATTGCCGGAGCCATAGGTTCTACCGTACGCACCGACATCCTCTACAGGAGACACCATACGGAGACACAGACCCGGCTGGACACAGAAGAAAAATCAAGGAATGTGAAGGACGCTTTCGGAATAAGGAAAAAATTCCCTGCCGGGACAGGGCATATCCTGCTTGTGGATGACGTATTCACCACAGGGGCCACCCTGCATGCCTGCTGGCAGGCGGTAAGGGAAACGGCACGCGACATCAGTATAAGCGTAGCCGCCCTGGCCATGGTTAGCAACTGACTACCGGCCGAGCAAGCCCTCATACAGGGACATGAGCCATGCGGCATCCACAGCGCCGGAGACTTCCGGCTTCCCGGCTACAAATATCCTGTCCTTGCGTATGAAATAATACTTGACTACGTCAGCCGCCACCTCGGCAGAAGGGACGACAATAGCATCTGCACGCCTGCAGGAGCGGCGGAAGCGGACATTGTTCCTGTGCCGCTGCAGCCACGAAAAGCCTGACGGGGAGGAGAGGAAAGACAGGTCCCGCACCGTCACCACCTTCCTGATTCCCGGCATCTCCGCCACAGGGCGTGGAAAGATGTCCCCAGGGGCGTGGAACACGCCTGTATCACGGCGTACAAGCTCAGCAGCTATGCCGCGCCGCCACATGGAAAGGAAAGGCCATGCCCAGGGGAACCGTGCACGGCAGACATTGATATTGGCATAGCCCGAAAACTCCTCCAGAAGCGGATATGTCCTGCCGTACGGGACATAGACATCTATGGTGCATCCGGGGTATTTCCTCGCCATAGACCCTACAGACCTCCGCAAGGCGGCACCCCAAGCCCCGGAGGCGGCCACGGCACGCCCGTCAAAGGCCACTCTTATCGATGAATTATCCATGAACGCGAAGTTAAAGAAAATTCAAATACCATCCGGAATTATTTTTTATCGCTATCTTTGTCAGCTGATAAACTATGACATTTATGTCCAAGAAACTGACCTGCATCTGCATCCTGTACACAATCTTGCTTGCATGGGCATTCCCGTCACAGCTCCATGCACAGTACATCCAGACCTACGGAGGACCTTCCGCAGGGATAAACTCATTCGACGGGGGCATCCGGCAGCTCAGGTTCAACGCAATGCCGGGATTCTCCTCCCCGTATGACGACTACCTGCAGTACGCACCCGCAGCCGTCCTGCTCGGACTCAAAGCCGCAGGATATGAAAGCCGCACGTGCTGGGGCAGGATGGCAGTCTCTGACGCATTCTCCGCAGCGGTCATGGCAGGACTTGTGAACGGGCTCAAATACACCGTCCGGAGACCGCGCCCTGACGGGTCCTCGCACAATTCATTCCCATCCGGACACACGGCCACCGCATTCATGATAGCCACCATGCTGCATAAGGAATACGGATGGAAGAGCCCGTGGTTCAGTTTTGGAGCATATACGGCGGCCTCTGCCACGGCGCTCGGCAGGATAATGAATGACCGGCACTGGGCAAGCGACATACTGGCAGGGGCGATCATCGGGACAGCCGCTACACAACTCGGATATTTCATTGCCGACAGAATATTCAAGGATAAGTACTTGTGTGACGGATACCAAAAGCCTGAATCCGGCTATGACCCCACTTTGAGGCATTATGAAGCGGAAATTTATTTCGGATGGCGCTTCTTTCCGTCTTCCGGGAAAAGGCCTGGTTCTATTCCACGCAGCGGGAGCTCCGTAGGCCTCCAGGTGCATGTGCCGATCAACCCTGGAAGCGGGCTTGCCATCCGCACCGGCGCCAACTCCATGACATTCTCACCGGGGGGGGCATCATCCAACATGTACGACATCGCCGCCGGCGGCTATTGGCAGTGGCCCTTCGCCAGAATCCTCGAAGTGGAAACAAGGCTCATGCTCGGATATGCATGGCATCGTGAAGGCAACGGAATAGACCTGATAGCAGGTCCCGCATTCTCCGTCATAACAGGCAGCAATTTCAAGCTCAAGGCATTCGCCGAATACGAAGCATTCTCTTTCACTAAAGAAAAACCCCTGGTCCACACGGTACAGACAGGGATTGCCGCGACTTTCTTCTGGTAGCCACCGGCAGGCCTTGCAAATACTATCTCACATTAGTTATCCGAATTCGGATGATTTGTATTATCTTTGCGCACGGATTGCTCTGGTGTTGGAATCGGTAGACAAGAGGGACTTAAAATCCCTTGGGCAGCAATGCCCGTACGGGTTCGACCCCCGTCCGGAGCACCGAAAGGCTGACTACGTCAGCCTTTTATTTTTCATATTTCTCATGTAACAGCAATAATTACTTTTACTTATCTTTGTTTTCAAAATTATTGTCCATATGCGTTTCTCAATCCAGAATATCAACAAAATCAAAAAAGCGGATATCAATCTTAACGGTTTGACCGTCATTGCCGGGAATAATGATACAGGTAAAAGTACAGTGGGTAAATTGTTGTTCTCTACAATCAAAGCCTTATCTGATTTTCAGTGCGACACTGAAAAAGACAGAGAAAAAGTCTTACTGAGATATATCCAGTCAATATATAGGCGGATGTCTTCTGCCCGGGTAAATCTCGCCCAATACTACAAGCAGTATTCTCTATTGTTCCCATCCACTTCCAGAGATTTTTTAAGGCAGCTTCTGGATAATGCAAAAGAAAACAAGCAGAAGGCATTTCTAAAGGAACGTGAACTGTTTATACAGCAGCTTGAAATCCTGACCCCACGGATAAAGGCTCTGATACACCAGGATTTCGAAAATATTGCCATCAGCCTGGACAATCTGAAGAATCCCGCGGCAGGAATCGCCGTTTGGCTAAACTATCTAATTGAATCTGAATTCATTAACCGAATCTGCTCGCTTAATCAGGACGAAGCTGATGTTATGCTTTCTTTTGAAGATGGCGAAGCAATAGCCTATACAATAGAAGCCGAACACACAAAACAGGTTTCCATCAAAAGCATAAAGGGTCTGAACAACATAATAGTTGATGCGACATATATCGAATCCCCGCTATATGTGCATATGCTGGATGCCATACTCCGCGCAGGGACATACCGGGAAATGAACAGCAGATCATATTTCTCATCCATGGTTCCTACCCATATAAAAGATTTTGCAGAAAAAATAGATTCACTGCGCTACAAAACAAACAAAGAGTTTAAATTCGATGCAATTCAGGAAACAATCGGAGGAAAGTTCAGATTTGACGAAAAAGGAAAGAGTCTCATTTTTGAACGGGACAATGTAAGTTTCTCCCCTCTAAATGTCGCTTCCGGCATAAAATCATTCGGCGTAATACAGATGCTCCTTGAAGCAGATATCATCACCCCTGACAAGCTCCTCATATGGGATGAGCCGGAAAACCATCTGCACCCTGACTGGCAGATAAAATTCGCAAATGTACTGGTGCTGTTGGCAAAAATGGGAATCCCTGTCCTGGTAACAACACACAGCCCATATTTCATACAGGGAATCCGTTATTATACTGCCCAGAATAATCTGGAGAAATATGTCGACTACTATTTAGCCGAAGAATCCGGCGAGCTATCTGACATATATAATGTCAATGATGACCTGAACAGAATTTTCATAACACTGTCTGAACCTTTAAACAGGATAATGAATATTCATCACTGCGACAAATAGAGCATCATGATTGCAACTGCATTAGAGCTATATAATACAATCCGGAAATTTTATAGAGAAATACCGGAGCAAACATTCTGCGAATTAGAGGCCTTGTGTGAGAAACCATTGCCTCTATGCGCACAAAAAACACTCGTAATCAATTTCGATGACATAAAAGACGAATACTGTAGACAGGCACGGATCGACAAATTATCATCAGTTGATGCAATAGGCTTGAATCGCAGTAAGAATATATTTTGTTTCATAGAGGTAAAAAGCTGGTCTAAATTTGCAGAGCATACTGACAATGTCAATGAGACTATGATTTCGTCACAGATTTCCAGATACGATTTCCAGAAAAAATTCGATGACAGCAAAGCAATATGCATCAACATAACCGGGGACAATGATATTTTCAAAAATATCAAGACAGCTTTTTTCATTGTCAGCGACATTTCCCCCAAAATACAACCGTTACATGCTTTGGCAGAATCTCTGTCTGTATTGGCAAATACATCTTCCATATGGGAAAATGAATATAATAAACAGATGGAAAGCAAAGCATCAGGTATCAAACCCTCCGATGTAGACAAATATTACATTTCCTGTAAAGATTTAGACAGTTTTTTAGCAGCAGTATAAGTAACGGGCCACTCCTACCCCCTACACCAGATTCGAAAGGAAAATCACGATGATGGCGGCGGGGGCGAGAAAGCGGATGAGGAAGCAGACGAAAGGGAAGATGCGGGAGTTGCCTGCGAGAGTGCCGCCGTTGGTGAACTCGGAGCGGATGTCGGACTTCTTCATGCGCCAGCCGACGAACAGCACGATAAGCAGGGCGCCAAAAGGCATGAGGTAGTTTGCGGAGAGCTTGTCGAAGAAATCAAACAGGATGTTGCCCAGCACCTTGAAGCCGGAAAGCGGACCGAACGAGAGGGAGCACAGGACACCGAGCACCCATGTGACGGCAAAGATGGAGGCAGAAGCCGTCCTTCTCGACATCCCCTTCTCCTCCATGAGATAGGCGACACCCACCTCAAAAAGCGATATGGACGAAGTGAGGGCCGCGACGATAAGGGCAAGGAAGAACAATATGGAAATGAGCCCGCCTAGAGGCATGTTCGAGAAAATGAACGGCAGAGTCTCGAAAACAAGGCCCGGGCCCTCCCGTGGGTCGAGGCCGAACACGAACACGGCCGGCATGATGGCACAGCTGGCTATCAGTGCGAATATCAGGTCTGAAACGGCGGTATAGGCAGACGACACTGCGATATTTTCATCCTTGCTGATATAGGAGCCGTATGTAAGCATGATGCCGAACCCCACCGACAGGGAGAAGAATCCCTGGCCGAGGGCCGCGGCGCAGACGGAAGCGTCTATCTTGGAGAAATCCGGGCGGAACAGCCACTCGAGGCCCTCCCCTGCACCGGGCAGGGTGACAGAGCGTACCGCAATGACTATCATTATCACGAACAGCAGAGGCATCATCACCTTCCCGAAACGCTCGATTCCGGACTTGACCCCTGCGGCCACCACTGCGGCAGTGACAAGCAGGAACACGGTATGATATGCAAGAGGAAGCCACGTGGAGGATATGAAACTGCTGAACACAGTCCCTATATCCTGCCCTGCACCGGCGCCGGACGAGAAATCCAGAGAACATGACTTGATGAAATACTCTATCGACCACCCGCCGATGACGCTGTAGTACGAGACCACGATGACAGGGGTGGCCACCATCAGCACACCGGCCCATTTCCATCGGCTGCCAGGGGCTAGGACCTCAAAAGCGCGGAAAGCGTTTGTCCTGCTCCTGCGCCCGACAGTGACCTCAGCAATCAGAATAGGAAGGCAGAGCAGGAAAAAGCAGATAATGTACACAAACACGAAAGCCGCCCCTCCGTACTCCCCTACCATATAAGGGAACCTCCACAGGTTCCCCAGCCCGATGGCCGACCCGGCCATCGCCACCAGCACGCCGAAGCGGCTGCCGAAATTCTCCCTTTGCATAT
>CALVCB010000021.1 GCA_944325965.1 uncultured Bacteroidales bacterium | reverse complement strand
GAACTTCGCCCTGCTGCGCCGCATTGCCGAGACCAGTCCGCGGAAATACTCCACGGAGGCCTCCGCCCCGGACCTGGAGTCCCCCGCAGACAGACAAGATTCATACATGCTGTCCACAAGGAGAGAGAGCCGTTTCATGTTGTCCGCGCACAGGTTCTCCAGCAGCGCATGGAAACCGGGACCGTGGTCAGGATGCCTCAGATGGCAGAGCTCGTGCAGGATGACATAGTCGCACACCGGCTCAGGCAGACGGACGAGATTGAGGTTCAGGTTTATGTTGCCTCGGGCGGAACAGCTTCCCCAGTTGGTGGAATTGTGCTTTATGAAAACCTTCCCGTATGAAAATCCGTATCTGCGGGCGAAGAACGCGAGTTTCTGCGGAAGGAGAGTCCGCGCCTCGTCCCTGAGTATCTTCACAAGAGCCTGGCCCAGGGCCGAGGAGAGCTCCGCCGAACCTTCAGGGGGCATGGTATCCGGATATGAGACCTCCTTGCGGGAAAGCGGCATAAAGGGGCTCAGGAAAAGACGTCCGGTACGGCTGACGTCCTCCACAAGGGCGGAAGAAATCGAGATGGTCCTTCCGGACACACCGTCCGGCTTCCGGCCCGGTCCACCGGCACCGGCAGGAGCCGCATTCCGGACATACTGTCCATCCGCATGGCTGAAGCCTCCTGCGCGGCTGCGGACAAAATGTATCTCGGAAAGCAATGTCCTGACTGTCACGCCATCCCGCAAAGTCCCCACGGCACCCCCTGACTTCTCCGCCGCCTCCGCCTTCTCCTGCTGCCTGCGGAGCACCTCCTTCACCCATTCGCGTTTCTGCACGAAAAACCGCATCCCGTCATCATACCTGGAATAATACGGCACACTCACGGTCACCCCCTTGAGAGGATGCACCCTGATGCTGATACGCCGTCCCCTCGCGCTTTTCACAAGGCGCACATTCCCTATTTCCGGATCCTGGTAGATTTTTTCTTTCATGGGGAGCAAAGGTACAACAATTTCATTCAGGAGGAGCGGGACACACTTTCACCCAGACCCGTGTCGGGTTTCGACTTTCCTTTTCTGCCATATTCTTTCGGAGAAATGCCATATTTTCTCTTGAAACAGGCACTGAAATACTTTGAATCGCCGAATCCTACCATATAGGAAATTTCATTTATGTTCAGCCCGCCCTTTTCGATAAGAGATGCGGCACGGGAAAGCCGGAAATTCTTTATGAACTCGCTCGGGACCTGGCCGACCATGTTCTTCAGGAGTCTGTATATCTGCATCCTGCTGATGCCTGCCTGTGCACTCAGCTTCTCCACATTGAATTCAGGATCCGAAATGTTCTCCTCAATAAGCCGGACTATGAGCTGCAGGGCCTTGTCTGCCGGAGACTTGACTTCAATGGACCCGGGTGAGGTCATAAGCTCTATGCTCAGCTGCTCACGGATTTTCTTCTGATGCAGTATCATATTATCAACCTGCAGCTTGAGGTACTGTCCAGAAAACGGTTTCGGGATATAGGCATCGGCACCGGCCTCAAGGCACGAGACCCTGTCTTCGTCCGAAGTGCGGGCGGAGACTATGATTACAGGAACATTGTACATTTTCCTGTCCTCTTTTATCGCACGTGTAAGCTCCTGGCCGCTCATGCCGGGCATCATTATGTCGCTGATGACCAGATCCGGCAGGCTGCGGTTCAGCAGCTGCAGGGCCTCCTTCCCGTCGGCCGCCTCCATGACGCGGTAGCTGCCGGAAAGGGCGGAGGAGATGAAAAAGCGCATGTCGCTGTTGTCGTCTGCCACAAGCACCAGAGGACTTCCGGATGAAGCGGCACCGGAGTCCGCACTGCGGTTCTCCGCAGCTTCCTCCGGGACAATCACCATATCCTTGGCAGGGATAAGCAGGCAGAACGTGGAGCCATGGCCCTCGGAGGAGTCAACGGAAAGGTCCCCGCCTATCACCCTGGCAAGACCGGAAGACAGGTTGAGCCCAAGGCCTGACCCGCCGGTCTGGGAGCCGACCTGATAGAAACGCTTGAAAATGTTGCCGACCTCATCCGCAGGGATGCCCGGGCCGTCATCACTGACAAAAACACGGACCCCGTCACCGGACGGTGAGACGGAAACGGCCACACCGATACGTGAAGAGGCGAACTTGACGGCATTGGACATGAGATTGTAAAGTATCTTCTCCACTTTGTCGGCATCCGTAGACACCGTGATTTTGCATGGGATGTTCTCCGAGACAGATATGTTTTTCCTGTATGCGGCATCTGAAAAATATCCTGCAGTCCGTCTCACGAGACCGCACAGGTCCACCTGGCTGTACCGCACTGTCAT
Organism: uncultured Bacteroidales bacterium; assembly: GCA_944325965.1. Classification (GTDB taxonomy): domain Bacteria; phylum Bacteroidota; class Bacteroidia; order Bacteroidales; family UBA932; genus Cryptobacteroides. Next base: position 30,695 of record CALVCB010000021.1, on the reverse strand, counting down.
ATTTCCCGTATCTATCTTTCTGAAATCCAGCAGCTGGTTGACCATCCTGAGGAGCCGCCCGGAATTATTCTCCATGATTTCCACCGCCTTCAGCAGCTCCACGTTCTCCGCGAGGGCGGACTTTATCCTGGGTATGGGCCCGAGAATCAGGGTCAGCGGGGTACGGAGTTCATGGGACATGTTGGTAAAGAAGGCCATTTTTGCATTGTACAGTTCCTCTTTGCCGGCCAGCCTGAGCTTCTCTTCCATCCTGAGCTGCCTCTGCCTGTTCCTCCTGCCCGCCTGCCTGATGGCAAAGGCGGCAGCGGCTATTCCGAGCACTGCATACAGGGCAAATGCGCCGGCAGTAGCCCATAAAGGAGGCCGGACCCTTATCTGGAGCCCGCTTGCGGAACTGCTCCCGTTTCCGTACATGTCCGAATATCTGACCAGGAAGCGGTAATGTCCTGGTGAAAGGTTGGAATAGTTGGCCGTATGCCTGTCTGTCAGTATCCAGTCCTTGTCTATGCCTTCAATCTTGTATGAATATGTACCCCCGGCTGAGGCGAAATCGAAAGACGAGAAACCGATAGAGAAATGCTTGTCCTTCCATGACAGCTCCACCTTGTGCGGGACACATCCTTGAGCGGCCGTATCCGGCCTTCCGTATATCGTGAATGAAGTGACTGCGACCGGAGCGATAGTCCTTGGGAGAGCCTTGTAGCGCGTGTCAAAGCATACCAGCCCGTCAAGCCGGCACACAAACAGCGTACCGTCATCCCCCGTCTCCATTTCTGCGAACACCGCCTCCTCGTTGCGGCTTACATCAGAGAACGGATAGGCAGTAAAGGAACCGGTTCCGGGATCATAGGCGGACAACCCCTGATAAGTGGAAAACCATACGATCCCTGAAGGGTCCTCCGATATGGCGAAAACCACATCGTCCAGAAGGCCGTCACCGACAGTATAGCGGCGGAAAGTTCCTGAATCCCTGTCCATAAGGTTCACTCCGCCGCCCCAAGTCCCGATCCAGAACCGGCCTCCGGAGTCTTCGAAGATAGAACATACGTTGTTGTGGCTCAGAGTGCCGGGCCTTTCCGAGTTTACATATGTAATAAACGAGGGTTCATCCACCGTACCTGTGAACCTGCTCAGGCCCCCGTTCCTGGAAGCCACCCACATCGTTCCGCTGCTGTCCCTGTATATGGCCTGTATATTGTTTTTCGGTATGGATTCCGGTGTGCCGGACCGTTCGATATGCTGCAGCAGGTTCCCCGCGGGGTCAAGGATGAAGATGCCGGACGGGGAACAGCACCATAGGTTGCCGTAAATGTCGGTCTCCATCGAGTTGATAAGGTTGGGATACGCATATGACGGGCGGCCCTTGGGCAGCATGATGTCCACCGGGACGGATCTGCGCGAGAACTTGTCGAAGCGGTACAGGCCTTTTCCGGTGGAGAGCCAGAGCCCGTCGTCGCCCGCAGGGTCGATATCCATGATCTGCCCAAGATCGTAGGCGTATGTCCTGGCCGGGAAATCGACATATGAGGACTCCGTATCCCCTGTCTTCAGGTCTACCCTGTCTATCCTGCCGTCCCCGACCCCCATCCAGATGACCGAATCCCCCTCCGCCATCACCGCTGATACAATAGGGTCCTCACCCTGATCTATGCGGGGATGTATCACATAATACTGTTTCCTGTTAAGGTCCATACGGCTCACACCTCCCTGCAGAGTACCGGCCCAGAGCACCCCCGTGCGGTCCTGATAAAGGGAAAGTATCTTGTCCGAACTGATAGAGGACGGGTCTGAGGGGTCGTGCATGAAACAGGAGGAGGACTCCCCGTCAAACATGTACAGGCCATTACGCGTCCCGGCCCAAATCCTGCCGTCCCGGCTCCTGTACAGCCTCTCTATCCTTCCGAGGTCCTTTCCCCTGTACCTGACCTGCTCCAGAGAGCCGTCCCCGGGGCTGTACCGGAGGATTCCCTGGTTTGTCCCGAGCAGGAGGGAAGCATGGTCATTTACTATGGAATATACCCTGAGATTCTCCTTTGAATCGAAAGGCGTCCCCGAAAGCACCTGAGTGAAGGTCTTCCCGGAGACAGAAAAAAGATAGAGCCCGTTTTCACTCCCTACCCAGAAGCTGTCACTTCCGCACGGAAGGACAGAGCACAGCTTGCTCCTGTACTGCAGGGGCAGCCTGTATGCGGTAAAGGAATCACCGCTGCCGTCATACTGGCTCAGGAAGTCACCTGATATCACCCATGTACCGAAAGCCGGGGATACGAATATTCCGGAAACCTCGTTGAATTCATACCTGTGTCCCTGCCTGTCGTATGAACAGCCGTAATAGGCAAATTTCCCCGAGGCCTGGTCATACCGGTTGAGGCCGTTCAGCGTCCCGACCCACACAGACCCGTCAAGACCCGTCGCAAGCGCGGTAATGATACTGCTGCCCAGCGTCCCGCTGCCATCCATATCCTGTTTCCATGTGACCATGCCGTAGCCGTCGTACCTGTTGAGGCCGTTCCTGGTGCCGAGCCATATAAAGCCAGTACTGTCCTGGGTTATGGCGGACACATCACTCTGGGAAAGGCCGTCAGAGACGCCGAGGGATGAAAAAGACGGCAGGCGCGGTGATGCAACGGCAACCGTGCTCCACAACGCAGCACAAAAGGAAACAAATAGATATAATCTTCTCATTCTGCAGGTTATAGTCAAGTCTGTCCATGAATTTCCGGAAGCGGTTCCGGTTTTACGGTAAAAAGTCAGACAGTCCTCCGGAATTCCTGCCAAAAATAAAAGTAATTCCCGTTCATCCGTATTTTCCCGGAAATGTTTCTGCCGATTTTGTTACAATATTCCACCTATTTTGTAACATGCAGCTACCCTCACATAAAATTTTAGAGGATAAATTTGCATTGTCAAAAACCACAAGAAAAATGAAAACACTGAACTTCGCCCTGTGCCTGGCACCTGCACTCATAGGTACGTCGGCCGGCTGCACATCAGACGGCTCCGGCAGAAAGGACAGCCGCCCGAATATAATCTTCATCCTGACCGACGACCAGAACTTCCAGACCGTACATGCCCTCGGGAACAGATATATAGACACCCCTAACATGGACCGTATCGTAAGGTCCGGGACTGCCTTCACACAGGCGCATGTGATGGGAGGGCTGAACGGCGCGGTCTCGCAGCCGAGCCGCGCAATGCTCCTGACCGGACGCGGGCTGATGGACGTCCACCGCAACGGCAGCGTGATTCCACAGGAGGAAAAGACCTTCCCCGAGATGTTCCGCGAGGCAGGATACACAACTTTCGGGACCGGGAAATGGCATAGTGACAAGAAATCGTTCAACAGGTCGTTCTGCACAGGGGCCAACATATTCTTCGGAGGCATGCACAACCCCGGGAAAAACGGTGAGCTCGGGCACAGGAGGCCTTTCCTGCACCAGTACGACTCCACAGGAAAATATGAAAACGGACAATGGGTAAAGGCCTCGGACAGCACATTCTCATCAGAACTGTACGTCGATGCGGCAATAAAGTTCATAGACTCGATGAAAGACAGCAGGGAGCCGTTCCTGGCCTATGTGGCCTTCACATCCCCGCACGACCCGAGAAACGTCCATCCTGACTACGGGAAGGAATATTCTCCGGAGGAAGTGCCGATGCCGGAAAACTTCCTTACGCGACATCCTTTTGACACGGGCGACCTGACGGTGCGCGACGAGATGCTGCTGCCGACTCCGCGCGATCCGGAGGCGGTAAGGCAGGAAGTGGCATTCTACTACAGTATGGTGAATGAGGTGGACTGCCAGATCGGGCGTATACTTGACAAGCTGGAAGAGACGGGGCTCGACAAGAACACCATCATCGTATTCGCCGCTGACAACGGGCTGGCCATCGGCAGCCACGGGCTCCTGGGCAAGCAGAACCTGTATGAGGAGTCAGTCCGCATCCCGCTTGTATTCTGCGGGCCCGGCATACCGGAAGGAGAAAAGAGGGACACATACTGCTACCTGTACGACATCTTCCCGACGCTCTGTGACCTCACAGGGAATCCAATCCCTGAAAGCGTAAAAGGCAAATCCCTCCTCCCTGCCATACAGGAAAACGGCACCAGGACACGTGAGGCCCTGCTGCTCACATACATGAACATCCAGAGGGCAGTGAAGAAAGACGGCTACAAGCTCATCCTCTACAATGTGGACGGGCAGCGGCACCCCCAGCTGTTCGACCTTGGCAGCGACCCTTACGAAAAGACGAACCTCTACGGAAACCCCGACTATGCAAAGGTGCAGGAAAGCCTGACAGGCCTGATGCACAAGATGATGGAGGAAGCAGGAGACTTCTGCGACCCGAATGCGCCCGACTGGGGCTACCCTGGGAAGCTGACTGGAGAGCAGGTAAGGGAAATACAGCCGTGAAACCACGAAACACATTGAACGGACATGAACTCGATATCCACAAAACGGCACAGCCGTACAAACATCAGACACAGGCTCCCTGCAGTCATTCTTGCAGGCCTGTCATCAGCGGCCCTGGTGCATGGCGCCGGTGACAGGCCCAATATAATCCTCATCATGGCCGACGACCTGGGCTACGGCGACACCGGGTTCACAGGCAACACATTCATCCGTACGCCATGCCTGGACAGCCTCTCTCGAGAAGGAGTGACACTCGACAGGTTCTATACGGCCGCGCCCGTCTCATCCCCCACGCGAGCAAGCGTGATGACGGGCCGGCACCCGTCGAGGATGGGCGTGTTCAACGCCAATGTCGGAATACTCCGGCCAGAGGAGACCACCATCGCAGAAATACTGAAAAATGCCGGATACGCCACAGGCTTCTTCGGCAAATGGCATCTGGGAAGCCTGACTCATACAGAGCGTGACGCCAACAGGGGCAAGCCCGGCAACCTGAAGGACTACAACCCTCCCCACCTCCACGGGTTCGATACATTCTTCGCCACGGAATCCAAGGTACCCACATGGGACCCTATGAAAAAACCAGCGCATGGCGCAAGCGGCAAAGGATGGAAATACATTGAGGAAGGAGAAGAATGGGTAAGCTACGGCACGTCGTATTTCAACGCCCCGCAGCAGAAAGAGACCGGGAACCTGGACGGGGACGACAGCCGGGTGATAATGGACCGGGCCATAGAATACATAGGCGGCAATATTGACCGGGCACAGCCATTCCTCGCCGTAATATGGTTCCACGCCCCTCACCTCCCCGTAGTGGCAGGACCGGAGTTCCGGGAGGCATATTCAGGGACGGAGCTCGAGCGCAACTACGCCGGCAGCATCTCGGCAATGGACATGCAGATAGGCCGCCTGGCCGATTTCCTCCGGGAACAGGGGCCGGACGGGAATACGCTCATTTTCTTCTGCAGCGACAATGGCCCCGAGAAAGGGACGCCAGGCAGCTCCGGGATGTTCAGGGAAAGGAAGTTCTCCCTGCATGAAGGCGGGATAAGGGTACCTTCATTTGCATTATGGCCCGGACATACCGGGTCCGGACACAGCGATGTGCCGTGCTCCACATGCGACTATCTCCCCACCATCTGTGAAATCACAGGCTGCGGCCTTCCGGACCATGTCCTCGACGGCAAGTCCATCGCACCGGCCCTGCTCGGCAAAGGCAGGCAGGAACAAAAGCCGATGGGATTCGTCTACCAAGACAGCCACGCCATGATCGACGGCAGGTACAAGCTGCTTACAGTCCGGGACAGCACGAGCCTCTACGACATACAGGCAGACCCTGGCGAGACAACGGACATATCCGCCTCCCGCAAAGGAATCCTGAAAAAACTGACCCGCATGTATGAAAAATTCATCTCATCCTGCAAAGCCTCTTTTGAAGGAAAGGAATACGGGACTGAAAGCGCAGAAAGGATGGGACAGACCTGGAAATATTGAATAACGAAAATGAATACGGTTGACATGCATATTCCGGCAAAAGCCGCAATCCCCGGCATGCTGCTCCTCGCAGGAACGGCAGCCATGAACGCCGGGGAAAAGCCGAACATAATACTGATCCTCGCCGATGACATGGGCTATGAATGCCTCGGGGCGTACGGAAGCACTTATTCAACACCGAACCTCGACAGAATGGCGGAGGAAGGGATACTTTTCACCCACGCATATGCCCAGCCCCTGTCCACACCCTCGAGGGTGGAGCTGATGACAGGGCGGTACAACCACAGGAACTACGTGGAGTTCGGCTTCCTTAACCAGGACCAGCAGACCTTCGGGAACCTGGCAAAGGAAGCAGGATACAGGACATGCATCGCCGGCAAATGGCAGCTCGGAGCGAACTCCGCCCTCCCCGGACACTTCGGTTTCGACCGCTACTGTCTCTGGCAGCTCAACTACAAGCGCTCCGGAAACGGGGAAAGATACGCGGACCCGCTGATCGAAGCTGACGGAAAGGTGCTCGGACGCGACCCGGACAGCTACGGCCCGGACATATTCGAAAGCTATATCGAGGACTTCATCGATGCGGACAGGGAGAAACCGTTCTTCGTATATTGGCCCATGGCACTCGTCCATGATCCGTTCGTAGTGACCCCGGATTCTCCAGAATGGGATTCAGCTGAAGACAGGTATGCAAAAGACAACAGGCATTTCCCCGAAATGGTATCATATTGCGACAAACTTGTCGGAAAGCTCATCAGCTATCTTAAAGACAACGGTCTTTATGAGAATACTCTGATCATTTTCGTAGGGGACAACGGGACAAACAGAAAGATAGTCACCAGGATGAAAGACGGGAACGAAATACAGGGAGGGAAAGGCACTGCCACCGAGAACGGCACCCATGTCCCGATGATCGCCACATTCGGCAGCAGACAGGGCGCCCCGGATATATGCAGCGACCTCATAGACTTCTCGGATTTCCTCCCGACACTCTCCCAGGCCATGGGCTACAGAAACGGCTGGGTCCGCGGCTCTGACGGGAGAAGCTTCCTGCCACAAATAGAAGGAAGGAAAGGGAATCCGAGGGAATGGGTGTTCTGCCATTACGACTCATTCTTCCAGGGAGCGGACAAGCCTGAAAAGAACGCAAAGAGGTTCATACGCAACCATACATACAAGCTCTACAGCACGGGTGAGTTCTTCAATGTGGCTGACGACCCTGCCGAGCAGCATGATATCCTCCCGGGCGAAGGCTCCCGGGAAGCCGAAAGGGACAGAAGGTCCCTCGCTAAGGAGCTGGCCCGGTTCCCGGCATGGAAGGCCGGCGACATCCCAGTCCAGAAAGTGGAATATCCCGGGCTTGAATCGAGATCGAAGAAATACGGAGAAGACTGACCTTCCGCCGGAGTCTCCGGCCCTTCCTTGCTGATCCAAGGCACAACAACATTAACCACATATTATCCATGAAAATGACTGCAAAAAAACTTCTGGCGGCTGTCATGACAGCCGTATTGGTACCTCTGTGCGCAGCAGCGCAGACGGCCAGCATTTCAGGGACGGTCTCAGACACCGGCGGACAACCCGTTATAGGGGCCGTTGTAAGACTGTCCGGCACCAATACAGGTGCAGCTACAGATGAGCAGGGGCGATTTACTCTTGAAACAGACGTAAAGAATCCTGTAATAGAAATATCCAGCCTCGGCTACAAGACACAGGTGGTTTCTCTGGGGAACCGCACCTCTGTAGACATTGTCCTTGAAGACGACACCAGCTATCTGGACGAAGTGGTCGTAGTAGGATACGGTACCACGACACGACGGCATATAATATCCTCGGTCTCCACGGTCAATTCGACATCCATCGAAGACAGGCCTGTAGCCAATGTACAGCAGGCGCTGCAGGGAGCTGCAGCGAATCTGGTCATACAGACCAAAAGCTTCGATCCGAACAACAATACCATGAACCTTTCTATCCGCGGCGTAAGCACCATGGGCAACAATACGCCTCTGGTGGTAATCGACGGAGTCCCGCAACAGGCAGCAGGCCGCATGAATGACATAAACCCCAATGACATAGCCTCAATCAGCATATTGAAAGACGCCGGTTCATCCGCCATTTACGGAGCGAGATCTTCGAACGGGGTCATACTCATCACCACCAAACAGGGGAAAAAGGAACAGGCGCCTACCGTACGGTTCAACGCACAGGTCGGAATACAGAATCCGGACATACTCCTCGAACCTGTCCCGTCGTACCTCAATTCCATTCTCCGAAATGAAACACTCACGAACGTAGGTAACAACCCTATCTTTACAGCCGCTGACATACGTGACATGTACGAACACGGTGACAGCGAATTCCTGTTGGATCAGGCCATGAAAAACGCCCTGCAGCAAAGTTATGATATCAGTGTTTCAGGAGGGACTAAAAACACCACCTACATGATTTCTGCCAGGTATTTCGACCAGGACTCCAACTATGTCGGGCCAGATTATGGCGTAAAGCGCTATAACATCCGCTCAAACATAACTACGGAATTAGGGAAACTGAAACTCGGGCTTAATCTTGGATTCACCGGTGTTCATTCCAAAAGCACAGTGGCGACAACTGTAATAGCCGACCTCCAGAGATATCCTACATACTGGTTCTCCAGGATCAAAGATGAAGCATCCGGTGTATATTTCAAAAACAACTACAAATTCGGCGGGCGCAACGGAAACAAAATAGCAGACCTGTATGAACGAGGCTATAACAAGAATGACAATAATTTCGCAAACGCCACATTCACTGCAGAGTATGAAATCATCAAGGGTCTGAAGATACGTACAGTGCTGAACGGTGAAATTAGGAACACCCACAGGTTCACGGACTGCAAGACATACATGCTGGCAACAGACAACGGGTCGAACTTTGCCGACCCCTCAACAGCAGTCATAAGCGGCGACACCACAACACCTGCAGATGACGAAGTAGGCAAGAACACTTACCTCAACGGCCAGGTCGTGCTGGATTTCAACAGGACATTCGCGGGGAAGCACAATGTCACCGCCCTTGCCGGATGGTCACAGGAATCAAATTACAACTATGGCATAAAAGTGAAAAAATCATATCTTGATGACCTTAATCAGCCGGGAGAGAATACGGTAATAGAAAGTTCAACCGCCTTGTCATCTGAAGACAACACCAGGTCCGCCCTGCAGTCATATTTCGGAAGGCTCGGCTATTCATACGATGAGAAATACTATGTGGAATTCATCGCACGCTACGATATGTCCTCCAAATTCCTGAAAATCCGCAATGCCGGGTTCTTCCCGGCTGTAAACCTCGGATGGAGGATCTCACAGGAACCGTTCATGAAGGACTATAGATACAATGTCGGGGAACTGAAACTGCGCACCTCATACGGTCTGAACGGCAACCAGCAGGACGTAGGACTCTATGACTTCATCACCAAATATGCAATCGACGAGAACATCTACGGCTTCAATGACTCTGCAGTCCCGGGACTGAAATATACTATGGGCAATGAGTTCCTCACTTGGGAGACATCCGGCACTTTCAATATCGGACTGGACGCATCTTTCTTCAAGAACAGCCTGAGCGTGAACTTCGACTGGTTTTATAAAAGAACAAGAGATATACTTCTCACGCCTATAATCCCCGGAAGCTTCGGTGCAAGTATCGGCAAGGAAAACCGCGGAATCATGGACAACAAAGGGTGGGAGCTCACCGTCAACTACTCACTTTCGAAAGGGAACTGGACCCATAATTTCTCCCTCAACATTGCCGACTCAAAAAATGAGGTTGTCAAATACGGACCGCGCAGCATCAACAGCGCTGGAGGAGTCAACTATCTTATCCAGGAAGGATATCCCCTGAATTCATATTATGGCTACAAGATTGACGGCTTTTTCCAGAGTTATGAAGAAATCCAGAACTCCCCTACGCCAAAAACAATTGACAAATCCCAGCTTGCACCCGGAGATGTAAAATACAAGGACATCAATGATGACGGGGTAATCGATGAAGATGACAGGACATATCTGGGATACGGATTCCCGCGGTACACATTCGGTTTCACATATGATGTAAGATGGAAAGGTTTTGACCTTATGATTATGCTGCAGGGTGCCATGAAAAGGGATTTTGCCCTCAGGGGAGAAACAATAGAGCCTTTCCAGGGCGATTATGGACTTACAGTATATACTCATCAGCTTGATTTCTGGACACCTCTGAACAGAGACGCAAGATGGCCACGGCTGGCAAAGTCCGGTTCTGTGAGCAGGGCCAACAACTGGGCCCAAGGCTCTGATCTCTATATACTTAATGCCGCATATATGAGAGTCAAGAATATACAGCTCGGTTATACATTACCTTCAAAGCTGACACAGAAATTCGGATGCAAGTCCCTGCGTATCTATTTCGATGCACAGAACCCGTTGACAATTTCAAAATACGGATTCGTAGATCCGGAAACTACCGAATTCGGGGCCAACATGAGCCAGAGTGCTGCAAATAACGTCAGGAACTACCCTACTCTGCGCTATTTCGGAGGCGGCATCAATGTAACATTTTAAAACCCAACTGTCATGAAATTCAAATATATCTTTTTGATTGTAGCCATATCCGTATTTACCGGATGCGTCTCGCTTGAGCAGTATCCGACAAATGCCTATACCGATGCCAACTATTGGAGCAAAGCGGAAAATGTACGTGCAGCCCTGTACAAGGCCTATGCCCAATGCTGGAACAACACATACTATTTCCAGAACAACATCTTGTCCGATGACGCATACGGAAGCCGGCATGTTTCCACAGTCACAAATGTATCTACGGGCATATCAAATACTTCCGAAGACAGATATATCAATGAGTGGAACAACTGTTACAACGCTCTGAGGACAGTGCATACTGTCCTTGACAAGCAGGACCTTATAAACATAGGTGACGATGCAGCAAAGGAAAGAATGCTCGCGGAACTCCGGTATATAAGGGCCTTCACATACCTCAGGCTGGTGACATGGTTCGGGGACGTACCTTTCTACACAAAGAACCCGACTCTTGCCGAATCGCAGACAGTTACCCCGACCCCGGCCTCAGAAATAATGTCATTCGTGCATTCCGAACTTGACGAGATTTCTGAAATCCTTCCTAAAAATACCGATCTTCCAGCAGAGGAGACAGGACGGTATACATGCGGTACAGCAGTGGCACTGAACGCCAGGGCATACCTGCTCGAAAACGATTTCGAGAACTGCGCCAAAAAATGTGAGAAACTCATAAACGGCACCGAATACGGCACTTATGCACTTGCTTCCGACTACGATGCCCTGTTCAACAAGCACAGGGGCTATGAAAACGAAGCCATAATGACGATTGAATATGCCATGAACGGTGGTATTGAAGATATTGTAAGAGGCTGGCCTACCGTAAATGTGCTTCCGGTTTCTGTCGGCGGACCGAATGTATGGTTTTCTCCGACCCAGGAACTTGTAGACTGTTTTCTCAAGACAGACGGGACAAAGGCAGACAAAACAGACTACACTGGCCGGGACAAACGTTTTTATGCAACAATCGCATACAATGGGTGCAAAATGGAACTTCCTGCCCACGGGAAAGCAAAAGTCAAAGGAGACCAGGGTGTCGGAAAGGGCATCTACACATGCTACACGAACCCTGAAGACGAAGCTGAGGCACAAAAAGAAGACCCGAACCTTTCCGATTCATACAATGGCTCCGAAAGCAGGACATTTACGGGCTACTATAACCGCAAGAACTATGATCCGGCCACGATAGCAGACGGAGGGCAGTCTTACAAGGCCCTGATAGAAATTCGTTTCGGAGATGTACTGCTCATGTATGCAGAATCCATGTTCGAAACCGGGAAAATGACTCAGGATATGTGGAACAAGACAATCTACCCCCTGCGCAAGCGCGCCGGATTCGATGAGGAGGTATGTGCATACCCTGGCCTTTCCCATGACGAGATGAGGCAGCTCATAAGGAACGAGAGGCGCTGCGAGCTTGCGCTCGAAGGGCGCAGGGTCTTCGACCTGAGACGATGGGCTGTCATGGACGACCCTACCGTCAGGACTGAAGGCAAGACAGTACTCTCCTCACAAGCCACCGGAGCCCCTTTCGACAACGGGGAAACTATCGTATGCCAATCCCCATATGGGTTGAAATACTGGTTTCCTATACCGCAGTCCGAGAGGGACATCAATGGGAATCTGGGACAAAACCCCGGATGGTAGCAAGGATTCCGTCAAATTATTTATCTTGTAGAATATTTAACAAATACCAGAAATGAGACTGAAGAATAAAATATCCGTTGTCATCGGACTCTGCTGTCTGTTGCCGATGACCTCCTGCCTCGACAAAGGTCCAGGACAGAACTACGAAATATACCCCGGGGACGGACTCACGGCCCCGGAAGACGGAGCGCAATTCAATCTGTCATCAGTCAAGAATGTAGTCTTTGAATGGACTGCCTCCGAAGCCGCCGACGGTGGATATGTTTCATACGAAGTGCTTTTCGATGAAGAAGACGGAGACTTTTCTGAACCTGTAGCAGAAATGGCAAGCGGACAGAATGGAGGAAACACCAAACTCACTATCAATGCCCAAAGCCTCAACGAAATAGCCACATCCGCCGGAATCCCTCCCGCTTCGGAAGGGACCCTGAAATGGACTGTACGGGCTTCAAAAGGGCTGTTCGGCAGCATATATGCCCAGGTGAATACAATTCAGATAACAACATTAGCAGAATAATACCGGATGAACACAACAAGAAAATTCCTCACCGCCGCAGGCATGGCGATGCTTCCCGCAGCCATGGCCTGCGGATCATCAAAGACACCGGCATCGAAACCCAACATACTGTTCATCCTCGTGGATGACCTCGGACTGGGGGACCTCTCCTGCCAGTATGCGGAAGACCTCCGCACACCGAACATAGACAGGATCTTCGAAACGGGTGTAAGGCTTGACAATTTCTACGCCGGGTCAAACGTGTCCTCACCGTCCCGTGCCGCCCTGATGACAGGGCGCTTCCCGGATATGGTCGGAGTGCCGGGAGTAATACGCACCAGGCCCGAACAGAACTGGGGCTACCTGACACCCGGCGTCGTGACCCTGCCCCAGATGCTCGGCTCCGCAGGATACAGCACCGCCCTCATAGGGAAATGGCACCTGGGCCTCGAGTCACCAAACCTGCCGAACGAAAAAGGCTTCGACCACTTCCACGGCTTCCTCGGGGACATGATGGACGACTACTACACCCACCGCAGGGAAGGGCACAACTACATGTACCTCAACGGGACGCAGATAGACCCGGAGGGACATGCCACCGACCTGTTCACTGAATGGGGTGCGGAATATATAAAAGGCCAGGCATCTTCTGACAGTCCATTTTTCCTCTATCTTGCATATAATGCTCCGCATGCCCCCCTCCAGCCGCCTGCCGGATGGCTCGAAAAAGTCCTTTCCGCTCATCCCGGCATCCCGGAAAAACGTGCGAAGCTCGTGGCCCTGATAGAACACCTGGACTACAGCATAGGCAAGATAATGGACGCCCTCGAAAAGAGCGGACAAAAGAATAACACCCTGGTAATCTTCGCCTCCGACAACGGCGGCGACAGGGGCTCCATGGCGAACAACGGTCCGGTGAGAGGCAACAAAGGAGACATGTACGAGGGCGGAATCCACGTCCCGTGCGCCCTGAACATGCCCGGCAGATATGAGGGCGGAGTGCGCAACGGCAGCCTTATCACGATGATGGACTTCCTTCCCACCCTGTGCGACATGCTCGGCATAGAAGTCAGCCAGGAAATCGACGGCATCTCGGTACTGGACGCGCTCGACGGGAAAGGGCAGGACACTGAAAACAGGTTCCTGTTCTGGGTACGCAACGAAAGCGGGGCCGGCTTCTGCGGCAAAAGCCAGAGCGCTGCCAGATACGGCACATACAAGCTGGTCCAGAATATGCCTTTCGAGGCTATGCAGATGTTCAATCTCGCCGATGACCCGAAGGAGTCATCCCCACTCGAAATGAAAGGTCCGGAATTCAACCGCCTCCAGCGGGCGCTCACCGAACACTACCGGAACTGGGGCTCCGTCCCGTTCCAGAAAAAACAGGACCAATTATAATTTTCCATAAATAATGCACCAGATCTACAGAAACATCCTGTTCTCGGCAGCCGCTGTGCTGCCGGGGACATTGCTGTCGGCCCAGAAGCCCAATGTAATCCTGCTTCTGGCCGACGACCTCGGCTACGGGGACGTATCCGCGTTCAACCCGGACTCTAAGATACTCACACCGAACATCGACAGGCTGTGCAGAGGCGGCATCATGTTCACCGAGGCACATTCCGCCTCGGCCGTGAGCACCCCGTCCAGATACGGCATCCTCACCGGCAGGTACTCGTTCCGCACAAGGCTCAAGCAGGGGACCCTGGTCGGATACTCCGACCCCCTCATCGCCCCGGACCGCAGCACCCTCGGGACATTGTTCTCGGAATACGGCTACTCCACAGCATGCATAGGCAAATGGCATTTGGGCTGGGACTGGTGCTACATTGACAGGAAAGCCAAGGAAGTTGACTGGACCAGGCCCGTCAAGAACGGCCCGACTACACGCGGATTCGACTATTTCTACGGGATCAGCGCCTCACTGGACATGGCCCCTTACGTCTATGTCGAGAATGACATGCCGACCGCCCTGCCTACAAAGACAGCAGAGGACAAAGGTGGACTGCTCCTCCAGAGGAAAGGGCCTCAGGGCGCAGACTTCGAGCACGCCGACTGCCTCCCGAACTTCACGGAAAGGGCAGTGTCATATATAGAGGAGCACAAGGACTCGCCGTTCTTCCTCTATGTACCATTCTCTGCACCGCATACACCTATCCTCCCTTCCGAGGAGTTCCAGGGAAAATCGGGGCTCAACCCCTACGGTGACTTCGTCATGATGCTCGACGCAATGGTAGGGAAGATAATGGACGCGGTGGACAGGGCCGGTATCGCGGACAACACCATTATAATATTCACCTCCGACAACGGCTACGCCCCTTACGCCGGCATGAAGGACCTCGAAAAGAAAGGACATCACCCGAGCTATATCTACAGGGGTACCAAATCCGACCTGTACGATGGCGGGCACCATATCCCGCTGGTATTGTACTGGAACGGGAGGAGGGCCGGGACAGTGACGGACGGACTGACCTCACTGACCGACTTCTACGCCACCTTCTCCGACATGCTCGGACACGAAATGAAGGCAGATGAGGGAGAAGACAGCTTCTCATTCTGGCCTGTAGTGGAAGGGACCGGAAAATCGGAGCGCAAGTATGTAGTACATCACTCGAACGAAGGCCGGTTCTCAATCAGGGACAACAGGTGGAAGCTCCTGTTCTGGCCGGGGTCAGGAGGATGGAGCTACCCTACAGACAAGGACCTGAAGTCCATGCCGGACGCCCCTGAATTCCAGCTGTTCGACATGAAGAAAGACTTCGGAGAGCAGAACAACCTCTACGGGAAAGGGCACAGCAAGAAAGTCGAGGAACTCACCGGAGTGATGAAACAGTACATCCTGGACGGACGCTCCACTCCAGGCCCGGCACAGAAGAACGACACCGGCAGCCAGTGGAAACAGATAGAATTCCTTTTTGAATAACGTCAATCGACTATGACACTTAAAACACTGAATCAGATACCGGCGGCAGGAAAAGGCGCGGCCATGCTCCTTGCCGGCTGCACGATATTCCCCCTCCCCGGATATGCCCAGGCACAGGAAAGGCCGAATTTTGTCATTATCCTGGCCGATGACATGGGATATGCGGACATCGGCTGCTTCGGCAATAAGGCCATCGAAACCCCGAACCTTGACAGGCTGGCCCGTGAAGGCATGATATTCACGGACTTCCACTCCAACGGAGCGGTCAGCAGCCCGACAAGGTGCGCCCTGCTGACCGGCTCGTACCAGCAGCGTTCCGGAGTAGAGAACGTCCTGCTGACCACGAGCGAGAAAGACCGCAAGGCCGGGCTTGACCCGGGCAGGACCACATTCGTAGACGTACTCAAGGCCAGAGGCTACAATGTAGCCATGTTCGGCAAATGGCATCTCGGCTATGAAGAGCAGTTCAGCCCTGTGGCACACGGGTTCGACGAGTTCAAGGGATTCCATGCCGGGAACGTAGACTACAAGGCTTTCCTCGACTCCCAGGGTAGGCCGGACTGGTGGGACGGAGACACCCCGGCTGACACTACCGGATACCTCACAGAAATCATCAACGGTCTCGGGGCTGACTACATAGAGAGGAATGACGGCACGCCGTTCTGCCTTTATCTCGCGCACGGCTGCCCGCATTCCCCGTACCAGGGGCCTGATGACCCGGCCATACGCCAGGAAGGGACTTCCAAAACGATAGCAGGCCGGGAAAGGAAGGATGTTGACAAGGCATACGCAGAAATGATCGAATGTCTGGACTCCGGGATAGGCAGAGTAATGGACGCCCTGAAAAAGAATGGGCTTGACAAGAACACAATGGTGATCTTCACCTCCGACAACGGCCCCACAGGCCCGGGCTCAGCCGGTGTCCTGAACGGGAAGAAAGGCAGTCTTCTGGAAGGAGGGCACCGCGTGCCTGCCATATTCTGGATGCCTGAAGAAATCAAAGCAGGGAGCATATCGGAAGAGACAGCCATGAGCATGGATATCCTTCCGACGATGCTGGATTACGCAGGGACAGGGTACGACACCTGCGACTTCGACGGGAGGAGCCTGCGCCCGGCAATCGGGGGCAGACATATGGAAGACAGGGCATTGTTCTGGAAATCAGGCAACAGCAAAGCCGTCCGCTACGGGGACATGAAATACATCGAAATACGGAAAGCCTCCGGGACGGAGGAGATGCTTTTCGACCTGGGCAAGGACATTTCCGAGCGGGAAAACCTCTCCGCGAAATACCCGGAAGAGACCGCCCGGATGAAGACGATACTCGAGGCATGGGAGAAGGATGTCTACTCATGGAAGGACAGCAACGGACCGGAGTTCGTCCTGAAGACCCCGTTCACTGACAATGTATCCAGGGAAATGCCGCTGCCTGAATACCCGAGGCCGCAGTTTGTAAGGGACTCATGGATAAACCTCAACGGCCAGTGGGACTACAAGGTGGAGCCTTGCGGCTTCAAGCCTGTGCAGGGTCTGACCAGCGCGGCGAGCTGGACCGACAGACCGGTCCCGGAAAACTGGAGCGGGAAGATACTGGTGCCGTTCGCCATCGACTCGCCGCTGTCCGGTGTCGGCCACATCCTCAAGCCGGACGAAGTGCTCTGGTACAGGAGGGAGGTTGAAATCCCGGCCTCGTGGAAAGAAGGGCGTGTGCTCCTGCATTTCCAGGCATCAGACTGGGAGACAAGCGTATATGTCAACGGCAGGAGGGTCGGCCAGCACAGGGGAGGCTATGACCCGTTCTCTTTCGACATCACAGGCTATATCAGGGACGGGGGCAACACCGTCTGCGTCTGCGCATGGGACGCCACCGAGCAGCAGGCCCAGGCCCTCGGCAAACAGATCATGCCGGAAAACCGCAAGGGCTTCCGCTATCAGCCGACCGGAGGGATATGGCAAACTGTCTGGATGGAGAATGTCCCTGAAGAATCCATCGAAAAGGTAAAGCTGACACCTCTGTACGACGCCGGAAGCGTGAAGGCTGAGATATCAAGGAGCGTCCCGGGCCTGAAAGTCGGGATTGCCATAAAAGACGGAGGCAGGACAATAGCCGAAACCAGCACCACGGAGGGCAGCATCGAGATACCGGTCCCCGGCTTCAGGCCGTGGTCACCGCAGGACCCTCACCTCTATGACATGGAACTCACCCTTTTCGGGAGCGGCGGCAAGGAAACCGACAGGGTAAAGACATACTTCGGGATGAGGAAAATAGAGGTCAGGCCGGACAGCGACGGCACACCGAGGATATGCCTGAACGGACAGGAGATATTCCAGTTCGGCCCGCTCGACCAGGGATACTGGCCGGACGGGATACTCACCCCTCCTTCGGACGAGGCCATGGCATACGACCTCGAATACCTCAAAAAAGCCAATATCAACATGATCCGCGTCCACATAAAGACCCACCCCGACAGATGGTACTACCATGCGGACAGATTGGGGATACTGGTATGGCAGGATATGATATGCATGCCGAAATACGGGCAGACAGTAACCCCGGAGGCTTCGGAACAATGGCTGAAAGAGTTCCACGGCATGATAGACTGGCTGTACAGCCATCCGTCAGTGACCCAGTGGATAGTGTTCAACGAGGCATGGGGACAGCATGACACCGAACGGATTACGGAGAATATCATGGCCTATGACACTACCCGTATAGTGACCTGCGCCAGCGGATGGAACGACGCCCCTGCCGGAGACGTCATCGACATACATGACTACTCGTTCTATCCGAGGAGCCTGCCTGACTGGAAGCTCGGAGGGACCCGCGCCTCTGTCATCGGAGAAGCCGGCGGCACCAACCTCGCCGTGGCCGGGCACACCTGGTATTCAGAAAAGAACCTCCCTGCCAACGGAGGAAAGAACGGGCACGACAGCTACAGGCAGAAGGCGTCCTTCAGCTTCACCACCGAAGGCGGACGGCACACATACTCAACGGCCGGGGAATTCGAGGAGGCGTACTCCAGGTATATCCGCACCCTGAGATGGCTGCGTGCCGCCGGGGGCTGCAATGCCACCGTCCACACCCAGATTACCGACGTGGAGCATGAACTCAACGGCTTCATGACATACGACAGGAAAGTGTCGAAAATCCCTGTAGAGAAGCTCGGCGAGATCAACTCCGCCCTCTACGACAAGATACAGGTTGACACCGTGCTCCGCTGGAGCGGCAGATGCACAGAAGACACCGGAAGCTCTTTCCGCATATCCGGTACCGGCGGCACCTTCTGCATCGGCATATTCGGCACGCGCGACTGCGAAATCTACATCAACGGGGAGCTTTTCCGCAAGGCCAAAATCGGAGCCGGCGGCAACGAGCCCTCATACAGTTTCTACGAATTCTTCCCCGAGGACATGCACCTGCTGAAAAAAGGCAAAAACCGCATCAGCATAAAGCTCCTCCCTGCCAAGGCCGAAGGGACATTCGTGAAATTCTCCGTCCTGAAGACGGAAGACTGAAAGATGTTTTAATTTTTTGTTAAGCAACCGTTTGTTTTATCGGAATTTCTGCATAACTTTGCGCCCGCTTGTCCGCCCGTGACGGGAAGACAGCATATGGACATTTATTAATTTTTTAATCTTTTTGCAAAATGGCTGAATATTTACAGGCTGAAAGAAAGCAAGAGATTTTCGCGAAGTACGGAAAGTCTAATAAGGACACCGGCTCTCCAGAGAGTCAAGTTGCTTTATTTTCCTACCGTATCGCTCATCTGACCGAGCACCTCAAAGTGAACAAGAAGGACAACGTTACCCGCCGTTCACTTCTCAAGCTCGTAGGCCAGAGGCGCCGTCTCCTTGATTACCTCAAAGAGAAGGACATCGAGAGATACAGGAATATCGTCAAGGAGCTCGGTCTCCGTCGATAAACAGATACTGAAGCCGGAACGGTTCCCGGCTTCAAGTAGAAAAGAAAAGAGGCAAGGGTGTCCGGGTGCGGACATTGAGCCTCTTTTTTTCGAAACTGCCATGACCGGCCGCTGTACGGCGTCGCCGGAGCGGCGTGAGGCAGTTTCATAAATCGGACGGTCAACGTGCCTGTTAACAAATCATTCAACCTGCGGCAGGCACCGGAACACAATATATATTTCGGAATAGTACAAAGGAAGAAGACAATAATATTAATCAACTCCCATAGGGGGAGGCAGGTTGAAAACAGATTCATGAACATTATCAACAAGAAAATCGAATTATCCGACGGTCGGATAATAGAAATCGAGACAGGTAAACTGGCCAAACAGGCAGACGGTTCGGTTGTAGTCAGGATGGGAGGCACAATGCTTCTCGCGTGCGTGACCTGCGCAAAGGATGCTAAAGAAGATGTGGACTTCATGCCGCTCCAGGTGGACTACAAGGAAAAATTCGCATCTGCGGGAAGGTTCCCGGGCGGATTCATGAAACGCGAGGGGAAGGCATCCGATGCCGAGATCCTTACTGCCAGACTCGTGGACAGGGCGCTCAGGCCGTTGTTCCCTGAGGACTTCCACGCAGAAGTATACGTGACAATCAACCTTATCTCAGCAGAGAAAGACATCCAGCCTGATGCGCTTGCAGGGCTTGCGGCATCTTCGGCTCTCGCAGTAAGCGACATACCGTTCGGCGGACCTATCTCCGAAGTTCGTGTAGCACGCATAGACGGACAGTTCAAGATCAACCCCGGATTCAGCGAAATGGACAGGGCGGATATCGACCTGATGGTCGCAGCCACCTATGACAACATCATGATGGTCGAGGGGGAGATGAACGAGGTGAGCGAGGCAGACATGCTCGAGGCCATCAAGTTCGCCCATGAGGAGATCAAGAAGCACTGCAAGGTGCAGATGGAGCTCATGGAAGAGACAGGCAAGACGGTTAAGAGGACATACTGCCATGAGGAGAACGACGAGGAGCTCCGCAAGGCAGTAGAGGCTTTCTGCTATGACAGGTGCTATGCCATAGCCAAGTCAGGACTTCCGAAGCATGAAAGGTCCGACGCATTCGACGCCCTGAAAGAGGAGTTCTACCAGACACTCCCGGAGGAGGACCGCGAAGCGAAGAAAATGATGGTGGAAAGGTATTACCACACCGTAGAGAAGAACGCCATGAGGAACCTCATCCTCGATGAGGGAATCCGCCTGGACGGACGAAAGAGCACCGAGGTGCGCCCTATCTGGTGCGAAGCCGGATACCTGCCTTGTGCACACGGTTCAGCAATATTCACCCGCGGAGAGACCCAGTCTCTTTCAACGGTCACCCTCGGCACCAAGCTCGACATGAAAGAGCTCGACGAGGTGCTGGTTCAGGGAAGCGAGCAGTTCGTGCTCCACTACAACTTCCCTCCGTTCGCAACCGGTGAAGCAAAGGCACAGCGCGGTGTAGGCCGCCGCGAGATCGGACACGGGAACCTGGCATGGAGGGCACTCAAGCCTATGGTCCCTCTCGCCCCGGAGAACCCTTACGCAGTACGTGTGGTCTCTGACATCCTCGAGTCAAACGGCTCGTCATCCATGGCCACAGTATGTGCAGGCTGCCTCGCCCTCATGGACGCCGGAGTCAAGATAAAGAAGCCTGTAGCCGGAGTGGCAATGGGACTTATCACCGATGCGGAAAGGCCTAACGACAGGTACGCCATCCTCACCGACATCCTCGGGGACGAGGACCACCTCGGGGACATGGACTTCAAGGTGACCGGGACAAGGGACGGCATCACAGCCACACAGATGGACATAAAGGTAGACGGGCTTTCTTATGAAGTGCTTGCAAAAGCGCTCGAGCAGGCACGCCAGGGCCGCATGCACATCATGGGAGAGATGATGAAATGCATCAGCGAGCCGCGTGAAGACTACAAGCCGTTCGTACCTCGCATCGTACAGATAAGGGTACCTGGCGAGTTCATCGGAGCCATCATCGGCAAAGGCGGAGAAGTAATCCAGAAGATACAGAGAGAGACAGGTACCACCGTCACCATCACAGAGGACAATGTAAACGGTGTAAGCGAAGGCATCGTAGACATCTTCGGGGACAACAAGGAAGCCATGGACAAGGCCCTCGAGTGGATCAACGGCATCTGCGCAGTTCCGGAGGTAGGCAAGGTGTACCACGGGACAGTGGTCTCCACCCTCGAGTTCGGGGCGTTCGTGGAAATCCTGCCAGGCAAGGAAGGCCTGCTCCATATCTCTGAAATAGACTGGGGCAAGACCGACAAGGTGGAGGATGTCCTCAACGTCGGCGACGAAGTGGATGTGAAGCTCCTCGAGATCGATGCCAAGACAGGAAAGATGAGGCTTTCCCGCAAGGCCCTCATAGAAAAGCCGGAAGGATATGTAGAGCCGGAACGCAGGCCGAGGAACAGCAGCTCTGACAGAGGTCCGCGCAGGGACGACCGCCGTGGCCCGCGCAGGGATGACCGCAGAGGAAGCGACGAGCGCAGGAACGACCGCCGCGATGACCGCAGGGCTCCGCGCAGGGACAGCAGGCCACATTCAGAGCCTCGTCAGGACGAGTCTTCCGATGCAGGGTTCGACGCTCCGGACTACAACAGCCCTGACATCTTCTAACGGGTTACCGTAGAATAGAAAGCCCCTTCAGGGCCGCACCGGAGCGTCAGCAAGATTCCGCTATGGGAACCGAAGCAGTGCAGGTGCCGGCGTCATACCCCGGCGGGGCTGTCACCAGTCAGGTGACTGACATTAATATAGAAAGTGCAGTTTATTTTAACGATGGACTGCACTTTTTTTCTTTAACGGCACTATGAAAAATACCGTGAACGGACAACAGGAAACAATGACAATCAACACGCTGACTTCATTGAGGCTGATTTTCGCCCTGATTCTTTTATCGGGAGCCACCATATCGTACGGACAGGACCTGACGGCCGAGGCAGATACCTCGGAAGTGGTCGATCTGGAAGGAACCGTATTCACAGCCGAGAAAAAACCTGTAGTCTACAGGCTCGACAGGAAGACAGTCAGCGGCTCGTCATCGCTGTCCGCTGCAGGAGGAACCGCCGTTGACATCCTCAAATCCATGCCGTCCGTCCGCATCGATGCAGACGGTGAAGTATCTTTCCGGGGAAGCACCGGGTTCCTCGTATACGTAGACGGGAAGCCAAGCATGCTGGAAGGGACACAGGCCCTGGAGCAGATACCGGCAGGTAATATCGAGGACATTGAAATAATCACGTCCCCCTCCGCAAGCTACAGGACGGACGGAGATGCGGGAATAATCAACATCATCACACGAAAGCGCAGGGCTGAGGGCTTAGGTGGCTCCGTGTCAGCCTCCGGAAGCACCATAGGCACATGGAGCGGTGATGTACAGCTGAGCCTTAACAGGGGCAGCCACAGATGGTTCATAGGCGCCACAGCCTCGCAGATACGGGGGCGCAGCGAATTCCGGCAGCAGAAAGATACGGACATGGACGGTTTCTCCACAATATCCGATGCCGACGGCTACCGGCATAGTACCGTATCGTCCTATATCGGGTCCCTCGGATGGGAGTTCAGGAATGACAGGCACCACGCCATGGTGGAGGTCCAGAGCGGAATGACCGACAACGCCAGAGGAGGAGACATGTCCTACTACGAGAACAGGAGACATTCAGGGACAGTCATAAACGATGCGACATACGACAGCCACGACCGCTACTCCAACGAGAAGAGGCTCGCCCAGCTCAGCGCAGAATATACATACACGCTGAACGACCGCGGAGACAACATCTCGGCCCACGGACGACTGAGATATGACTGGTACGCCCTGGAATACACGGAAAGCAACCTTTTCACACAGGCCGGAGCCAGATATGAAGGCACACGCGGCTATGAAGACGAATACCACTGGGACTACGACTGGGATATAGAATACAAGATGAACTACCGCCCTTCCGGAAAATTCGAGGCCGGCTACCAGATGACTTCCTACAGTGAAGTCGGGGACTACAGCATTAAATACTGGGACAGGGATGCAGGACAGTTCCAGTGGCAGGACGACATGTACGCCCCGTTCTTCTACCGCAGGCAGATACATTCCCTGTACGCCATGGCCACGGACAGCTTCGGACCGGTGGATGTCAATGCCGGGATACGGGGAGACTACACCCACGACATAATGAACATAACAGTCAAGGACGCCAGCCGCAACCTGAGGCGCTACGAGATCTTCCCGTCGGCTCATGTCTCATACCGCGCGCCCCATGACAACACCTTTACCGCCTCCTATGCATTCCGCACCAACCGTCCGGGGATATGGAAGCTCGAACCATACATAACATACGAGGACTACTATACCCGTATGATCGGCAACCCGGACATAAAGCCGGAATACATCCATTCCGCAGAACTCGGGTACAGAAAAATATTCGGGAAGAACCGCAACAGCCTGTCTCTCACAGGATTCTTCAGGTCAAGAAAAGGAAAGACAGACCTTGTCCGCAGACCGTACCAGCCAGGTGTTACCCTTGATTCACTGATAAATGCAGGGAATGACATCACATTCGGGCTAGAGGCGGAAGCCCGGGTGAAAGCGGCCGGATGGTGGGACATCACCCTTACGGCAAGCGGATACAGATACATGTTCGAAAGCACGTACGAAGGAGGCAGGGACGGGTCTGTGACAAGCTACACCGTCGGGATGATAAACAGTTTCAAGGCAGGCAGGACCACAAGGATACAGTTCGACGCCAATGCCCTGGGCCCGGCTGTCCTCTCCCAGGGACGTGAGAAAGGATATTTCTACTTCGACCTCGCAATAAGGCAACAGCTCCTCGGAGAACGGCTTTCCGCCTCACTTGTATTCCATGACGCATTCCACACTGCAAGATACAGCAACAGACGGGGGACCGAAGGCCTTCTCTCGGTCACATCAGTGCGTCCTGTCTATCCGAACATCATACTGTCACTCACCTATTCTTTCAATGTCAAGGACCGCAAGGAGCACTCCGGGGCAATATCCACCGGCACCATCTTCGAAGGGAAGGACTTCTGAGGACATCATCCTTCAGTACATGCTGCCGCCGGACTGAAGGCTCCTGACTTTTCCAGGAAGACCGCGTCCTCTTTTCCCGAATTTTACATGAGTGAAAAAAAGCAGGCATCCATTTAGGGATAAATGCCTGCCTTGTTTTTCATCAATATCATTTCCTCATGACTTTGCAAAGTCAAACATAATTCCCCGAAAAACAATGACGAATCCGTTGAGCTATGTGTCAAATGCCCGGACCGGAATGAGTTTCAGGGAAGCCTGGCATCAATGCTGACGGGAGGGATATGCACACCTGCAGTAAGTAGTTTCCAACAACATCTTAACTATCAACATATTGCAGAGATGGTGTAACTGCAGGTGTAACACTTTGCGACACACCTGCAGTGCATGAACGGCATTGCAGGGCCATAGATGGCATACAGGTCACTGCAGGTGTGCATCGGAATGTCCCACCTGGAAACAGCCCGTTCCAGGAACACTCATATTGTCAACGACTTACATAAATCTCTCTACTGCAGGTGTGCATCTGTGATGATGGTCATCCGTCATCCCAAGCCGCCAGGCAAAATGTACGAGGGGTGGCCCGGCATGTTTCATCACTGTCACGCCTCAGCATGGGGCGACAGGTGTTTACTGACGTAAATGACTTAGCCCGGATTCAGAAAATAACGCAGCGGTTTTCAATTATGCTCATGTTCTGGGGCTACTGAGATATTTGGCCTGGCGGCCATTTATACGGTTCACGCCTCGGCAATGCTGGCCTGGCGGCCTTTGGGACAGGTCCATACCGCAGCTTCCATGAGACCGGTGGTCTCCTGTCTGTTGCGGTATGGACCTGTCAAATGCTTACGCATTTGCATTGCTCTCGGCTACTGAGTATATTTGCACCCGGAATACAAAACGGAGAAAAGACATGGAAGTCAGAGCAAAAAAATCCCTGGGGCAGCATTTCCTCACAGACCTTTCCATAGCACGCAGCATCGCTGATGCGCTTGTCACCGACGGGTTCATAGCAGGGCAGGAAGACAGTGCAGAACCTTCTGTACGTCTGCCGGTGCCTGCCCTTGAAATCGGGCCCGGAATGGGAGTGCTGAGCCAGTATCTGCTCGAAAGGGATGACATAGACCTGAAGATGGTGGAAATCGATGACGAGTCAGTGGACTATCTGCTGATGAATCTCCCGAAGACCAACGGCAGACTTATCAAAGCGGACTTTCTGAAACTGAAACTGGAGAATTTCTTCAAAGGAAAGTTCTTCATCATCGGAAACTTCCCCTACAACATATCTTCGCAGATTTTCTTCAAGGTGCTGGACTACAAGGAGTCCGTCCCGCAGGTAGTGTGCATGATACAGAAAGAAGTGGCGGAACGCATTGCGGAAAAGCCTGGAACAAAGACTTACGGCATACTCTCTGTACTCCTGCAGGCCTGGTATGACATCGAATACCTGTTCACCGTGGGTGAAGGGGCGTTCAACCCTCCACCGAAAGTCAAGTCGGCCGTAATACGCCTCACACGCAACAGCCGCACCTCCCTCGGCTGCGACGAAAGCCTGTTCAAGACCGTGGTCAAGACCTCCTTCAACCAGCGCCGCAAGACCATGCGCAATTCTCTCAAGCCACTCATCACAGCGAAGGCTGGGAGGGAAGGCTGGAGCCCGGAGCAGACCGCCCGATTCGCATCGGCCCCGGTATTCGACCTCAGGCCCGAAAGGCTTGGCGTAGAAGACTTCATTGCACTTACAATCAAGCTTTCATGACCTCCATGTCAGCGGCTCAAGAGTTTCCGCATATCCATCGAAAGGAAATCTTCCGCACTGATACCTCCGTCTCCCACGATAAACGCCGCTTGCGGATTGAAAAGCTTGCGGAATTTATCCAGCCCGTCCGTCCGTTTTTCAGCATTGCTTTTCACCTCAATGGCCACCACAGAGCCTTTTTTACGCAAAACGAAATCCACTTCATCATCCCGTTCACGCCAATAGAACACTTCAAAGCGATGCACAAAGGCTTGGCTTACCAGATAGGCACCGATACCCGACTCAAAGATCCGTCCCCATGCCTTGCGGTTGAGTATCGCCTGCTCAAAGGACAACGGGCTATACACCGTCTTCAACGCATTGTTATAGACCTGCAACTTAGGGATACTGGCACGCCTCCTTGCCATATCCGCGCTGAACTTCTGAAGGCCGCAAAGAAGTCCGCTTTCATCCAACAGATTGATATATCCCGCCAATGTCACGGTATTCCCGGCGTCTTGAAGCGAGCCGAGCATTTTGTTCAATGAAAGCAATTCCCCCGAATAGGCTGCCCCCAGCTCAAAGGTCTGCCGAAGTAAGGCAGGCTTATTTATCGTCGTATCCATCAGAATGTCCTTGTTGATGGTCGCCTCGATGATGGCCGACTGTATGTATTGGCTGAAGCGGTCTTCATCGCCAATCAAAGTAGCCGCACCGGGATAGCCCCCATAGAACATATATTGGTCAAGCGAGAAACCGAAGCACTCTTTCATTTCCTGATAGCTCCAATGGCTCATGCGTATTTCTTCGAATCGCCCTGCCAATGACTCAGACAAACCCTTTTCCAACAATACACGGCTGCTTCCCAAAATCAAGACCTTGATGTCGCGGTCATGGAACGTATCATCGTCCCATTCTTTCTTCACTACTTCGCTCCAGTCGGCAATCTTCTGTATCTCATCAATTACAAGGATAACGTTTCCCCAGCCTTTGCTCTCCTTCAAGCTTCGCACAGCTGCCCAACAATCGGAAATCCATGCACTGTTCGTAGCCGGAACATTGTCGGCAGAAAAGAACTGGTAAGGCATATCCAAATCTTTCAATACCTGTTTGACCACCGTTGACTTCCCTATCTGCCGGGCACCCATAACGACCTGAATGAACCTGCGAGGCTCTTTCATACGCTCTGTAATCAGCTGATATTCTGCCCGTTTATACATATTTTTACATTTTACTCAGTACAATGAGAACTTTTACTCACAACAAAAGTAATAAATTTATCTGAGTAATTAACATGAATTCACCCTTCCCGAACTCTGGAGCAAGGTGATATTTTATAATCAATTGATTAACACAATATTACAAACAAGCACCATGCTCCAGACCCCTTTCTGTAATGGGTCTGGAGCATGGTAACATTTCATATTTCATTATAAACCAGCAAGTTACATTAACCCCACATGTTCCAGGGTACGCGGATGACCCGGCAGAAAGCGTCAGCGAGGTTTCAGGCTTCTCGGCACACCTGACTACATCCTGGAAGCGGAAAGTGCCGAGAGGGAGATGGAGAGGACTATGGCGGCAAAGGCCACGGCTATGTAGATGTAATACTTCATCACAGCCTCGTGAAGCTCAGGGATGAGGAAGATGGCGAGCGCTGCACATGACAGAAGCACCACGGACAGGACGGCAAACAGAATGGCCGACCTGCGGTAACGGCGCTTGATTGACCTCGCCACATCGAGAATCATCCTGATATTGGCCTGTTTCTCCTCCTCGGACCTGCCGTCCAGGGACGCAGGGATAGGAAGGAGGTCTATCTGGCGGACCAGTTCGTCCATGAAACGGCCGCTGCCCTCGATCTGGGGCATATTGTCATGGATGAATTTGCGTATTTCACTGTTTTTCATGATGTTCTATATTGTTTTCTGTTCCCTATGACCCGTCACCTTATCCTCTGCAGATAGTCTTTCAGATGCTGCCTGCCGCGGGAAAGATGCGAGCGGACAGTGCCTGAGGGCATGCCGGTGATGGATTCTATGTCCTTTATGGACTTGTCTTCCATGTAGAAGAGAAGGATGACCGCCCTCTCTGTCTCGGAAAGGGCGCCGATGGCCATATAAAGATCCTGGTGCCGGAAACGGGAGTCGGTACAGGCGTCATCATCCGGCTTTCTCTCATGCGCCGGGCCGAGAGGCTCGGAGTCATCCCTGGCAGAACGGGCCTTGAAGTCGTAGAAGCAGTTGTAGGCTATGCGGAAAAGCCACGTGGAGAACTTGGAGCGGCCCTCGAACCTGGTGAATGACATATATGCCTTGAGCAGGGCCTCCTGCGCCAGGTCATCCGCACGGAACCGGTCTCCGCCGCACAGCACGCACAGGAACCTCCGCAGAGGTTCCTGCTCCTGCTCCACAAGCCTTATGAACTGTGCCTTGTCCACTTTTCAAGCGATTATCACTGTTCCACAGCCGTCCAGGATTCAGGCGCGGCTGTCCGTGTCCGTCCCGGAAAGTATCCTTCTCGCCTTCTCCGCCTCGGCCCTGAGCCTCATCTCGTCAGCCTCGATCTCAGGAGTGAGCCAGCGTTTCCCTGCAAAGAAAGAGAACAGCATCCCGATTCCCGCCGCAAGGATGATCCCTCCGCTGATGACCAGCCCCTCAGGGTCATCATTCACGAAAAGCGCACATGCAAGCATGACTATCGCCACCACTGAGAGGACAACGCCCCAGGTCGCCCTGTTGATAAGTCTGAGCTTCAAGCTCTTGCTGCTTTTCTCATCAGCAAACAGCGCAGGGTCTATCTCCTGCCCGTTCTCGACGGCCTTGGAAAGCACATCCATCTTCCTGTCTATGGCACGCTCTTTCTGCTTGAAAGCCACAGCCACAATCACTACCGGCATCACCACGCACACGCCGGTGACAATAAGTACCGCAGTCCAGTCTATCATAACAGTCAATAATTTAACGTCAGTTCGACGAATTTATGTTTAACAATATTATATTAAAAATCAATATTTTATCATTTATGACCGGAATCCCTGTCATCCCGGGTGTCCTTTTGTCATCCCGAAGTCTCTTTGTCATTCCGAGCGTCCTTCTGTCATCCCGAGCGAAGTCGAGGGATCTGTTAATTCCTTCTACAGATTTCTCCACTCACTTTGTTCGGTCGAAATGACAATTCCTGTCTGTCCCCCTCCCGTCACCTGCGGTGACAGCCCCGTCGGGGCATGCGGCTCCGCTTCGCTACGCCGGCACCTCCACTGCTTCAGTTCCCATGCAGGGAACTTCGCTGACGCTCCGGTGCGGCCCTGAAGGGCCTTCCCATCTTAATCCCCAGTCACTTCGTGACAGCCCCTTGTTAAGGGGCGCCACCCCTTTCCTTCCCCCTGCATCCGGCACCGCCATGGACACTGCCTTTGGGGGAATCCGCATATTTGACACCGGAGAGGGAGGAAATGTTGCAAAAAAAGATAAGTTTCCTGATTTTTTTATGACCGGGAACCCGCTGCGCTTCGCCGGCACCATCACACAGGGGAGACATCCCTCGTGCGAAACGACTCGCGGGCCTTCCGGACATACAGCTTCAGCACGTCTTCCGGCAGGGAGCACGAGCGGACATACTCCCTCGTCCTGCCGGGGAACTTGGCAAGCGAAGTGGCAAGTAGCCATGCCACGCCCATGCGGACATAATAAGGGGAAGCCCCGAGCACCGTCCCGGCCTTGAGCCCGGAAAGAGAATATCCCGCCCCGGAGCGTATCAGGAAGCTCTCCGCGGCCCCCGGCCCTCCATCCACAGAGCCCGCACCCTGCCTGCGTCTGTCTCCTATGAACACGTATTCCGATGCTATCCTGCTGAAATCCAATAAATCAATCTTTCCGAACACTCTGTCGAGCCACTCCGGGGACAGGAAATGGCACATAGCCATGATAACGGCAAATCTCACCTCGAATTCGTGCTCAGAACCCCACCATCTCTCCAGGAAATCCCATACCGCTTCACGGACACCGGATGCACCGCCGGAAGAGGAAATCCGGCCTCCTTTCCCGGCCACTGACATGCGGTCCCTCCGCATGACCCATTTGGAAGCCCCGCAGACAGTATCGCACACTGCCCGGTTGTCAATCTGCGGGACGAACCGCTCCAGATGGAGCAGCCTGTCCGCAAGAGGGGCCTTCATGCAGTTCAGCATAAGGCCCCAGACGAGCTTTTCCTCATAATACAGGCCCTGCCCTGCAGTCTCAAAGCTCTCAAGCAGCGCAGGCATGCCGTCGCTTGCCGCGAGCTCCTTCGCTATCTTCTTCATATCCGGGATATGCAGCCCCAGGACAGGGACACCCGGCAGCGGATTCACTATTCTCACATGCCC
>CALVCB010000020.1 GCA_944325965.1 uncultured Bacteroidales bacterium | reverse complement strand
TGTCATCCAGGGTGCAGCCGGGGGATTTGTGGAATCTACTGTCTGAAACTGTGGTTCGGGGAGAACCTGCCGTTTTCGTATATCATCGGGATGAGACCGGGACGGCAGGTCTCCTTATATTCGGACGCCTGGGCTCCGCGCGGGTTGAAGAACATCGTGGCCCACCAGCCGCCGTCCTTGTCCTGGAACAGGTTGTTGTGCCCGCCGCCCGTGATTGCGGTGTACCGTTCTCCATAAGGACCGTAGATATTGTCAGAGACGGCGATTACACAGTCGTAGCTGTACCTCGTCTGCGGTGATGTCACGCCCGACTTTTCCACATAGGTGTCACCCTCTGCCGTCCTGTGCGACCAGATGGCCTGCACAAGGTGGTACTTTCCCTGGTATTTGAAGATGAACGCGCCTTCGATATACGGCTCCGGGCTGTATGCGGTTTCATCCAGCAGCCTGAGGTCTTCCGCGAAACCGCTCATGTCCTTTTTCATCCTGGCTATGTAATGGTTGTGGCCCACGAAATAAACTGTCCCGTCTTCATCTTCGAACAGGCTTCCGTCTATGTTTGGGAAAATGGGGCCGTCCGCATTTGCCTCAATATTCTCATACGGCCCTTCCGGGCGTCCTGTCTTGCTCTTCAGGATAAAAGAGCCTTTGCCACGTGCCGAATCGTTGAGGCATGCCACCATGAACCAGTTCCCCGCACTTTTGATATAGTGCAGCTCCGGAGCCCATACTGCCCTGAACATGTTGTCCATAGGGTCCCCGTTGATGGATTTTTTCGCGTATTTCTCCCCTTCGGCGTAGATATGGGGCTCTTTCTGCCATGTGGCGTCTTTGTCTAAAGACCAGATGCAGCCCATGGCCTCCCAGTTTTTCAGGTCGGCTGACCTCCACAGGTAGAGCCCGTCGTTCCAGTCCCAGCAGTGCACCTGTCCGGGGAACTCCCTTCCTGGTGTGGCGGTCGTACCTGTCATGTAATAGTACCCGTCAGGGCCGAGCGTGACCCATGTGTCGCGCATCCAGTAGCCGAAGGCAGGGGCTACTGTGTCCGGAACCCTCAATGACAGGTCCCGAGTGTCTGCGCTCCCGTATTCCTGCGCGGAGGCCGGAGTATGGCATATGAAAATCAGTGGCAATAAGAAGATGATGTTTTTTTTCATTGTATTTAACCGTTTATTTGAATCTGTATACGACTGCCGATGCGGCCTCGAGGCGCAGCGGCTTTTTCAGGTCAAGGGCCGCTTCTGTGGTCCCTGTCATTGACACCTCCTTCGGGGATGCCGGTGTATTGTCCTTGGCCCCCAGCACGAGGGAGGTCATTCTGACGTTCCTTGCCTTCCCGAAGCCGCGGACTTCCGGGGTGAGGGTTACCGGCTTGTCATTCAGGTTGATGAGCTTGAGTATGTATTCGCCGGAGACGGAGTCGTGCCCCATTGTGACGAAAACTTTCTGCATTCCCTCGAATCCCTTGACAGACGAATCGATGTAGGTGTCGAACGTGTTGTCCCTGAACAGTTTGGAGATATAGTAGAGGGCACATTTCACGCTGGAGTCCGTCCCGTTGAGGAACATTGAGTGCATTGGCCTGTGCTCGAGGAAGTCCCATTGGCGCATCACGGGCCTTTCAGCCAGCATCGGGTTCATGTCTCCGTTCCTTTCAAGGGCCATCCGGACCACCCCGGTACAGAGGATATTGTACGGGTATCTGCCGTCTATGCCCAGTTCTCCGATAAAAAGGTCGGCGGCTCCGCGCCCGTAGCCGTCAAAGCGGTAGTGCCCGTTGCAGGCCCATTCAATGGACTGGTAATAATGCTCGTCGAACACCTCTACATGTTCCGGAACAGGGAATTTCGCGATATCTCCGCGCTTGTCGTCATTTTCCTTGCCGATGATGCTGTCCGCAATATATGTCAGGCCAGGGTATTTAGAATGCAGGGCGGTGTATATCTTCTCGTAGCGTTCGCGGTAGACAGGACCGAAATCCTCGTTTCCTATCTCTATGTATTTCAGTGGGAAGGGCTCCGGATGCCCGTTTTTTGCCCGGAGCGAGCCCCAGACTGTGGAGGTGTCCCCGACAGCGTATTCTATGGCATCGAGCGCGTCCTGTATATATGCGTTAAGGTCCACTTCCGGCTGGATGAACTCCCACGGCGCAGACCGGAATACCCAGCCTGTGCAGACCATGCCTGTCGGGATCACGTACATGGCGTCGGCCCCAACGTATTCGCAAAGTTCGTAGAATTCATGGTAGCCGATTCCGTCGGTGCGGTAGAACGGGGCCCATTTGCTCCACTGTCCGGGCCTTTCTTCAGCCGGGCCGATGGTCTTTTTCCAGTCGTACATCGTCTCCCGGTTCACCCCGTGTACTATGCAGCCGCCGGGAAAGCGGATGAAGTCGGGGGCGAAGTCCCGGATGTTTGATACTATGTCGCTCCTGAATACGGATCTGCCTCCGTCCCATGTGTCGGAAGGGAACATGCTCACGACATCGACGGCTATCCTGCCCGGCCCTGACGGGCGTATGGCAAGCATTCCTCGGCTGTCTGCCTTCTCCGGCTTGAGTACGGCAGTGTATTTAACCCAGCCGTCTCCTTCAGGGATGAATTCGGCGGTGTTGCTCATTTTCCTGCCGTCCCTGTCTGTCAGGAAAACCTCGACCGGGGAGTCCATGCCGGTATTTTTCATGAAAAGCGACAGCCTGTACTCCTTCCCGGGCCTCAGGTCCATGCCGAAATACCCCCGGTTGACTATCATCGCTTCGGGGCAGTCCTTTATTTCAGGCGTGACATGTACGGACATCGACCACCGGTTCTTTTCATTCATGCCGTATTCTTGCGTCCTGCTGATGTAGATCGGGGACCAGGAAAGCGGGAGGGTGGTCCAGCCTGCCAGGGGGTCACATTCGAACACTTCGTGTGCCGGTGCCTTCGGTGCCGGGATATTCTCGTAGAGCCCGTTTCTGACCGACAGTCCTTCCGGAGGGTTGGCCTCCTCGAAAGACCGGTTGCGGACGAGCTCCGCATGGAGAGCCCCTTCTCCCATCATGCCGATCTCCTCATAGTGCAGCCCGTAGCGCACGGGCGATACTTTCTCTGTCCTGCTCTTGTCTATATGCAGGATACCGTACACAGATTCCTGCCCCCGGGCGGCCGTCCCCGAGGCGAGGAGGACTGACAGGGCCAGTACCGGATATTTGAAAAAATGTCTGTACATGATATAATCAGTTAGTCTATTGTGTCGGGCGTATATGCATAAGTTCCACAAAATTGGGGATTGTACATGACAATTAATAGAAATATCATCTATAATATCCGCAGTATTGTCCAACAGGCCCCATTGAACATTTGTAAGGATTTATTGCACAAAATTTCTATCCGCACACATGCATATAAGGTAAATTTGCATCCGTAAAACCACATGATTGATGAAAAAGCTTTTCTATCTTATTCCATCGCTGGCAGTGTGCAGCTGCTCTGCCGGCACCGGTATCCAGAAGCCCAACGTGATAATCATCCTGGCCGATGACCTCGGATACGGGGATGTAAGCGCCTACGGCTCGAAGACCATCAGCACCCCGAATATTGACCGTCTTGCAGATGAGGGCGTCCGTTTCGACAACGGCTACGCTACTTCCGCCACATCTACCCCGAGCCGCTATGCCCTGATGACGGGCATGTACCCGTGGAAGAACAGCGACGCGAAAATCCTCGAGGGCGACGCCCCTCTCATAATCGGGGAGGACCAGTTCACCCTGCCGAAGATGATGCAGGAGCTCGGCTATGTCACGGGCGCCATAGGCAAATGGCATCTGGGAATGGGGAACGGGAATGTCGACTGGAACAGCACTGTACGTCCGGGCGCGCGTGAGGTCGGATTCGACTACTCCTATATAATAGCAGCCACCAACGACAGGGTGCCGACAGTATTCGTGGAGAACGGGGATGTGGACGGCCTTGAGGCCGATGACCCTATATATGTGGACTACAACAAGAATTTTGAAGGCGAACCCACGGCCCTCGACCATCCCGAGATGCTGAAGATGAAGTGGAGCCACGGGCACAGCAATTCCATAGTGAACGGGATCCCGCGTATCGGGTTTATGAAGGGCGGGGAAAACGCCAGGTGGAAAGATGAGGAAATGGCGGACCGGTTTCTCTCGAAGGTGAAATCCTTTGTTACGGAGAACAGGGACAGGCCGTTTTTCCTGTATTACGGGCTTCACGAGCCTCATGTGCCGAGAGTGCCGGCGGAGAGGTTTGCCGGAAGCACGACGATGGGGCCGAGGGGCGATGCCGTAGTTGAAGCCGACTGGTGTGTAGGGCAGCTTTATTCGTGCCTTGACAGCCTCGGGCTACTGGAGAATACCCTGATAATCTTTTCGAGCGACAACGGACCGGTGCTTGATGACGGATATATGGACGGTGCGGCCGAGCTGGCCGGGGAACATAAGCCTGCAGGCGGCCTCAGGGGAGGAAAATACAGCCTCTTTGACGGCGGGACACATATTCCTATGTTCGTCTTCTGGAAAGGCCATACAGAGAATACGGTGTCAGATGCCATCTTTTCGCAGCTAGACATATTGGCATCCATTGCGGAACTCACAGGAGCCCGTATTCCAGAAGGCCTTGACAGCGAAAGCCATCTCGACGTCCTCCTCGGCAGGGAGGGCAGGGGCCGCGAGAGTGTCGTGCTCGAAGCCCAGGGCAGGATGGCGCTGCGTTCCGGGGATTGGGTCATGCTTCCCCCGTATGAAGGGCCCCAGACCAATATTACCGGGAACGAGCTCGGGAACCTCGGGGAATACGGCCTGTATAATGTGGCCGCGGACCCTGCCCAGCAGAATAACCTTGCTGCTGACCGTCCTCAGCTGCTCGACTCCCTTAAATCGGTATTCTTCTCCCTGACAGAGGGTTATTACAGGGCGGAAGTAGAGGCCGAGCCACTGAAATAACGTAAACCTATTAATACAGCTACACATTATCCATATGAGAAAGACATTATTGCTTTTGATTTCAGTCCACCTGCTGCTTGCAAGGGCGGGTGCGCAGGAGCTCGGCGCAAATTACAACGAGAATATCGGCCAGCCGATAACTGAAATCCAGATGCTCCGGAATTCAGGGATTTCATGGGTCCGGGGATTCATCAACGTGCATTCTGAATTCCTGACGGTGGAGAACAATGTAATCACCGGTGTGGATGAGGATGCAATCCGCTCATATTCCCTTTCCCGGCAGTTCATGGCCGCCAAGGCCAGTCTCGGGGACGGGGTGAAATTCATGCTCAGCCTGAAGATTCCTTTCGGTGAGGATGACGGCCTTGTCCCAGAAGTCGGCTCGGAGGCGTGCGAACATGTCTACACTGCGGTAAGGCTTCTTCTCGAGTCGTTCGACATGGGGAAGAACATCTCCCTGCTGGTGATGGGCAACGAGCCTATGTGGGAGAACTGGAATGCCGACCTCCAGGATGACGATGCCCAGGACTATAAAGCTTTCCTGAACGAGTTCGCCGACCGTATCGCGCAGTGGAAGAAAGAAGAGGGCTGGACGTTCGAGGTCTTTGCCGGTTCCCTTAACAGGATCTCGGAAGTTCCCCGTCCGACTATCCAGGCTGTCATGGACGTGGTGAACGAAAACCCCAATGTCGACGGACTGGACCTGCACCTTCATTGTTTTAATGTAAATCAGGCGGAGAACGACCTCAGACTGGCACGCGAAACATACCATGTGACGAAAAAGCTGATATGTACGGAGTTTTCCATGGTAAGGAAACTTGAAGGAGAGGGAGGGACAAACCACCGTACGGAAAATATCGGCAGCTGGGGTACCTCCCACGGATATTCCTCCACCATGAAACTCTGGGAATACCTCGATATGGCGGTGCAGAACGCTTCGGCGGGTAACCCTGTCGGCTATGACGAGTTCGCGAGCCTGTTCGAGAGTTTCAGCTGGTATCCGGACAACTGGTTCTCGACATTCTATAAAGCCTTTAAAAAATATGACACCTACGCCATCACTGGCCGTTTCAGCGTGGTCCCGAACAGCGACATATACAATTTCGCCCCTACATATACGGCTGACACCCGTCTGTGGGAGCTCGGTGCGGTCTATGTGCCGAAGCTGCTCGGATTCTATGATGACGGGACATACGTGCCTAACCCCCTTGTATATCCGGATTTTATAGCCGCGAAGAACGGTATGCCGGTCGAGAAGGTCATAGAAGGCCAGAGGGAGGCGCTTATAGTCCTTGGGAACGGTATCGCTTCTCCGGCGGACTTCACTGTGAAGGTATGGCAGGATGGACAGCAGAAGGAGCTGCTCCTGGGTGACGGGTATGTCCTGCTGACAGGCCTCACTCCTGCCACTTCATATTCCGTGTCTATAGAGAACGGCGCAGGGGATGCCGTGTGGACCCGGAGCATCACCACTTCCCCGGTACAGGGCCAGTTCCCTCTGCTCAAATATACTGATGCCGGAGGGTACACCTATGTCCGTGTGGAGAATCTGCCTGATGATGCCGTTTCATGCCGCCTGGCGGCGGACGGGAAAGAAATATCCCCGGTCATGGAGACTGCCGGATGGAATGTCCTGACAGCGGAAATTACATATTCCGACGGCTCTGTAGAGACAATCAGTACAGAAAAACAGTATTAACCAGAAAAAACGCGTCTGCTGACGCTGATACAACAGCGATGAAAAAATATCTTATAATCATCATGTCCGCCGCCATGCTGCTCTTTGCTTCCGGGTGTGCGGATGAAAAGAAGCCTGACGCCAGTTTCGGGGGCTTCTATACCGCGGGCTCTGATGCGGTAGGCTTCTATGCTCCGGGCGGTCTCGACAGTTTCGTGGAGGGTTACGGGGTGCAGGTATGCACCAATCCGGGAAGGCTCACCTTCAGGCTGCAGGACAGCGGCCAGTCCAGGTATGTACATGTTGAGTTCTCCTCTGCCCCGTCCGAAGTATCTGACAGGGTTACCGCCGAGGTCACGGCCAGGGGAGTGGACTTTGTCGGAGAACGTCTTGAACTTGAGGCTGTAAAGGTGGAGGACGGCAAGGTCTGGCTTTCTTCCGGGACAGTCAATATGATAATTCCAGCTTTATGACTATGAAAAGATATATTGTAATTCCGGCTGCCGCAATGGCGGCATGCCTTGTCTCCTGCTCGAGGGTGATGGACCTCACCCCGCCACAGGAGGAGCCGATGGACACCGGCAGGATCGAGTTCTCCCTGTATGAGACCGGATCCTATGACTACTATCTGGATAACCCGTCGTACGACTATTCTATCCTGATAGGGAAGAACTATGCTGAACAGGCGGCTACCGCCAGGTTCATTGTCAGGGCTGCGGCCGATTTCGGTGATGAATATACGCTGCTCCCTGAGGAGAACTGGAGCCTGAGCTCAGAAGCCGTGGAGTTCAAGGAGACGGACACCGTACACGAGGTGGAGCTGAGCTTTACGGACCTTACATCCCTGGACCCGTCCAGGAAATATGTCCTCGGACTTGAGCTCTCCTCTGACGAGATAGCCGTGTCCAGTGACAGGAAGTCGCTTACGTTCTATATATACCAGGAACAGGGCGGGGAAGGCAATCCTATAATAATCACCACTCCGGATGACCTCGCCGGTATAGAGGGGAGGCTCAAGGCCGGACAGACCACCTATTTCCGGCTCGGGGCTGACATTAACATGGCAGGTGTAGCGTGGACCCCGGTCAACACTACGCAGCAGAAGCAGATAGACTTTGACGGATGCGGCTACACCATAAGCAACCTCAGCATGACAACGGCGGTGAACGGTAACCTCGGGTTCTTCTCGTTCCTGCGCGGCCGCTTCGCCAATGTCAATTTCGAGAACGTATCCGTGACAGGGGACAATATCACCAGGGCCGGAACCGTAGCGGGCCAGGCAGGCGAGGACGCATACCCTGCAGTGATAGAGAATGTCACAGTGACCGGCACAATCGATGCCGGGTCCACCACGAACCAGCATACCGGCGGAATATGCAGCACAATGGAGGGCAACAGCAGCCGTATATCACGCTGCTCCGTGGATGCGGACATCAAGGCCTACTGGAGCGCTGCCGGCATATGCGGATACCTTGCTGTCGGAGCCAAAGTCTCGGAGTGCCGTTTCTCGGGCAATATCACCACAGGCTCGAGGGCCGGGGGCATAGTAGGCCAGATGAAGTTCGGGACAGTGGAGAACTGCCATTCTTCAGGAAGGCTCGATTCGGGGGAAACCACGTTTATCGACGGAAATCCGGGGCCTAACGGAGGGATTGTCGCCTATACGACGCCTCCTGGGAATGCTGACAGGCCTGCACTCATTTCATACTGCTACTCCGAATGCTGGCAGACCACACGCAACCAGGCTGGAGGAATCCTCGGCTATGTGGAGCCTGCCACGCAGCTTACCAGGATAGAGCACTGCATTGCATGGAACGAGTGCGTCAAGTCCACGCAGGCACCGAGGTCTGGACGTGTGAGCGGATTCTTCAAACAGGCTACGGCTCTGGACTGCTGGGCCAGGCCTGACATGATAATCAAGATTACCAACAATCCGGTAATTACGGAAGACGGAGACATCACCGTACCGACTACCCGTGACCGCTATAATGGTCTGACCGCCACCGGCACCCTTATCGAGACCGCCAGGGACGTCGGGTTCGATCCTGAAATCTGGGACATGAGCGGCGAGAGACCGGTACTCAAATGGGAGGTTGAATGACTATGAAGAAGATCATTACATTCATATGCGGTGCCGCTGCTGCTCTGGCGTGCTTCAGCGCTTCAGGGCAGGAAAAGGAAATCTGCTTCGCAGACCCTACGATATTTGTCGAGAACGGGAAGTATTATCTGACGGGGACCCGCAGCGGAGCTCCGGCGGGATTCACCGTACTTGAGTCAGAGGACCTTGTGCACTGGAGCTACCCTGCAGACAGGGATTCCATGATACTTCGCAAGGGTGAAGGCTCCTTCGGGGACAAGGGCTTCTGGGCCCCGCAGTATTTCAAGGACGGCGGGACATACTGGTTCACCTACACCGCCAACGAACATACCGTACTTGCTTCTTCGGACAGCGTCTTCGGCCCTTTCGTCCAGGAGAATGTAGGGCCGATCGACGGCTCGGCCAAGAACATTGATTCATACCTGTTCAGGGATGATGACGGGAAATACTACCTTTATCATGTCCGCTTCAACAAAGGCAACTGGATATGGGTGGCCGAGTTCGATATGGAAAACGGGTGCATCCGTCCGGAGACCCTGAAGCAGTGCCTTGACTGCACGGAGGACTGGGAGAGGACACCGAACTACCAGTCCGCACCTATCATGGAAGGCCCTACGGTGAAGAAGTGGGACGGCCTGTACTACCTGTTCTACTCTGCCAACCACTTCATGAACATAGACTATGCTGTAGGATATGCCTGGTCCGAGTCCCCGACGGGACCGTGGACCAAGCATCCTGCAAGCCCGGTCATTGACCGCAGCATAGTGGGAGAGAACGGCTCAGGCCACGGGGACGTGTTCAAGGGGCTTGACGGCAAATTCTACTATGTCTACCATGTGCACAATTCCGACAGGACCGTCTCTCCGAGGAAGACCAGGATTGTCCCTCTGATAATGAGAAAGGAAAACGGGGTCTTCCGCATAGAGGCGGACAGGGACAATATCATCGTGCCTGTATACAATATGTAACACTATAAAATCAACAATATGACTAACTGTTTTAACTGCAAGCAGATACTCTGTGCCATCCTGTCTTGTGCCGCATTCTTGTGGTCAGTACCGGGGGGGGCACAGGATACTGAAAGGAAAGGACAGGTCGTCGATGCCTCCACCGGGGAACCTTTGGTCGGGGCAGGTGTCCTGATACAGGGCTCCCTTACCGGGAGTATGACGGACCTGGACGGATATTTTATTATAAATGCCGGGGATGATGCCGTCCTGGTGATTTCTACTATGGGGTACAAGGAAGTGCAGGTACCCGTGAACGGAAGGTCTGACCTCGGCAGGATAACGGTTTCCGAGGACACGGAGCTCCTGGATGAAGTGATTGTGGTCGGATACGGTACACAGAAAAAAGCCTCGAGCGTCGGTTCCATTACCGCTACCAAAGGCGATGACCTGCTGAAGGTCGCCAATGTGAACACCATATCGGAAGCCCTCCAGGGCCAGATGCCCGGGGTAGTGTCGATAAATTCCACATCCAAGCCGGGAGCAGCTACGGCGGATATTTTCATCCGGGGCAAATCCACATGGGGCGATGCTTCTCCTCTGGTGCTGGTGGATGGTATCGAGAGGGATTTCAATGATGTGGACGTGAATGAGATAGAGTCCATATCAGTGTTGAAGGACGCTTCTGCGACGGCTGTCTACGGAGTGAAGGGCGCGAACGGTGTCATCCTCCTCACCACCAAGCGCGGTACGGACAAGAAACCCGAGATATCCTTTACATCCAATTTCGGATTCAAGCAGCCTTCCGGTTCACCGGACTACTCCGACTATGTGACTTCCATGAAGCAGTACAATGTGGCACAGGCCAATGACGCCAATTGGGGGAACCTTGTACCGGAATCCACCATTGCGGCGTGGGAGAATGCCTTCGCCACCGGAAACTACGGGCCGTACAATGACGTGTTCCCTGATGTGGACTGGTGGAACGAACTTGTACGGAAGGTGGGTTATGAGCAGAACTACAACCTGAATGTACGCGGTGGAGCCAAGTGGATGAAATATTTCGTCTCCCTGGGATATATGCATGACGGGGACATATACAAGACCCACAAGCAGCCTGAGTTCGACCCTTCGTTCAGCTACCGCAGGTACAACTGGAGGAGCAACTTCGACTTCCAGATCACGAAATACACGAAACTTTCGTTCAATGTTGCAGGAAAGATAGGCTACCAGAACCAGCCTGCATACCGTCCCGGGGATGCTTCTCCGGACCAGTATTTCTTCGGCGTGTTCCTGACCGCCCCGAGCAACGAGTTCCCGATCAAGTACAGTGACGGCAACTGGGGCGACGGCCAGAGCTCCGACCAGAATGTGGCATACCTTATGGAGGTGGGCGGAAGCCGCAAT
Organism: uncultured Bacteroidales bacterium; assembly: GCA_944325965.1. GTDB lineage: Bacteria > Bacteroidota > Bacteroidia > Bacteroidales > UBA932 > Cryptobacteroides. The sequence continues at coordinate 22,279 of CALVCB010000020.1, read as the reverse complement.
GTCAAGACATACCAGGGCTTCTATGACATCAAGCTGGACCAGAAGCTCGACTTCATCACGGAAGGCCTGTCGGTCCAGGGGGCATTGTCCTATACCACCGCATCACAGTGGCAGACCAATATCATTACGGGAAAGATCCTCGGCAACGATGATCTGACGGCACAGCGTACCACCGTGAGGATAAACCGTGTATACGACTATACCAACCCGATCTACAATGCTGACGGGACTGTCTCCTACAACTATACGGAGAAGAGGTATCCTGACCAGGACGCCCCGGGGGATCTCCCTGTCGGCGGAGGTTACGACAATTTCAAGTCATACACGAGGAAGCTTTATTACGAGCTTTCAATCAACTATGCCAGGACCTTCGGGGACCATGATGTCACCGGACTCCTGCTGTTCAACCGCAAGATGAACGAGTCCAGCAGCGGCTCGATAATGGATTTCCCTGCATACGAGGAAGACTGGGTAGGCCGTGTCACGTACGGCTACAAGGGCCGCTATCTTGCTGAATTCAACGGGGCTTATACCGGATCCGAGAAATTCGCCCCGGGCAAGCGTTTCGGTTTCTTCCCTTCTGCATCCGTAGGATGGAGGATCAGTGAGGAACCATGGATGAAGAAATGGACAAAGGGAAAACTCAACAATTTGAAGATCAGGTATTCCTACGGTATGGTCGGAAACGACAAGGGTGCCACGAGGTTCAACTATATCCAGGTATACAACCAGGCCGGGAACGCCGAATTCGGAAAATGGAACACCACTTCATACGGCCCTGTATATGCGGAGGGCAAGCTGGCCGACCCGGATGCTACCTGGGAGACTTCCGTCAAGCAGAACCTGGGAATCGAGATCGGCCTGTGGAACAAGCTCAACATCACCCTTGACCTGTTCGACGAGCAGAGGACAGGCATCCTCATGACGCGCAACACCATCCCTTCGTGGGCAGGCAGCGGCATATCCTTCCCTCAGGTCAACCTCGGAAAGACCAAGAACCACGGACTGGAGCTCGATATGAGCTATAACGACCATATCGGGAACTTCTATTACTACGCCAAATACAATTTCGCCACGAGCGAGAACCGTATAGTCTTCTTCGATGACCCGAAGAACCTGAGCGACTACCTCAAGTCAGAGGGCAAGTCCATCGGGTTTGTCAACAAATATCTGACTACCGGCAATTTCGAATCCCTGGACGATATATTCAATTCGGCCCAGTCCGCTGTTGCCGGCGGCAGCCATAGCACACTTGTCCCTGGCGACCTGTATTATATGGACTACAATGCCGACGGCGTGATAAACAGCAACGATATGGCTCCAGTGAAACATCTGAACTACCCTACGACCACCATGGGCCTCACACTCGGAGGCTCCTACAAGGGGTTCGGCTTCAGCCTGCTGCTCTACAGTGCGCTGGGGGTCTATAAAGAGGCCATCGCAGCATATCTCTGGGATTTCCCTGGCGGAAATATCAAGACCCAGCCGAATACACTCGACACATGGAAGACGGGGACCCATACCGAAGGTGCCGTGAGACCGTCCATCCATGTCAACAATGCCTACAATTCGGTGGCAAGTACATATTCATATTCGAACCATTCATACCTGCGCCTGAAGAACCTTGAGTTCAATTACTCATTCCCTCAGAGGATACTGGACAAGCTCAGGCTCACGAGGCTCCAGGTATATATCAACGGCAACAACCTTCTTACCTTCTCCAAGTGCGACCCGCGCAGGGATCCAGAGCACGGCGGGCAGAATATCTACCCGATGGTGAGAAGATACAATATTGGATTCAGGATCGGCCTGTAAAAAATAGTGAAACGATGAAAAGATACGGAATAATTTTAATGCTTGCCGCAGGCCTGCTGCTTTGCAGCTGCGAGAAATATCTGGACCATTCCCCGGACATGGGCCTGACTGAAGACGACATCTACAAGGACTACAACAGCCTTAGGGGGTTCCTCGACAAGATATACCAGACTTCCGCCAACAACAATACCGAGTCCGACATCCTGATATACATGTATGCCATCAACAGCTACGGCAACCTGTACAGCAATGTCGGGAACCTCTCCGACGAATATGTCTGCGTGAGGAACAGCGATGCCTCCAAGTTCGTCAATGCCGGCAACTGGCTCGGGTGCGGGGAAGGGCAGTTCGAGATAGACAGCCGCGGAAGGACGGCGATAGCCAGGGCATACAGGGGGCTCAGGATAGCGAACAAGGTCATAGGGGGTATAGACCGTGTGCCGTCCCTCACGGAAGACCAGAGGAACAAGCTTCTGGGACAGGCATATTTCCTCCGCGCATATTTCTACTTCGAGCTCATCAAGAGATACGGCGGCATGCCAAAGTTCGACAAGGCATGGAGCGCTACGGATGACTTTGACGTGCCACGCATGACCTACCAGGAGTCGAACGAATGGATGCAGGGTGACCTGGACAACGCCATTGCGATGCTTCCGGACCTCTGGCCTGACGAGGAGTTCGGCCGTCCTGACAAGGTCTCCGCCCTTGCCCTGAAGGCAATGACCCAGCTCTATGCCGCCAGTCCCCTGATGCAGAACGGGCTTGATGCCATCGTGGACAACGGTTACGGGAAAGAGATGGCAGCGGAGGCGGCCCGCACTGCGCAGAAATGCATAGACGCCATTGACGCAAGTTCATGGTACCGTCTCATGGACCATGACGAGTACAGGAGCATATACCTGATGCCGAACAACAACCAGTTCGCCCAGCCGGAATATCTCTGGTTCAACCGTACCCATCCCGGCAACTGGAGCGCTTTCGTGAGGGCGCAGTGGCTCACCCAGCCTTATGATGACAAGACCGGGGCGGAAGGCACCCCGTACAACGCCCCGTCGCAGAATATGGTGGACATGTTCGAGCGGAAGGGCGAGGGCGGGTACTACTATCCTATCGATGACCCGCGCTCCGGATATGAGGCTGTAAAATACAGCGACCCATATTCTGACAGGGACCCGCGCCTTTCAAACAATATTATAGTTCCGGGCGAGGCCTGGGGCACGGACCTCAACGGTGTCCAGTATTACCTTACTACATATGTCGGGGGCTATTCTACGAACTTCATAACGACCAACCAGTTCACCAACGCCGCCCAGCACACCGGCTATCTGTGCAAGAAATTCATCTGGCCGGAGGCAAGCATCCCGCTTTTCGGGGCGGAGGGCTTCAACATGTACCGCCTGACCACGGTTTACATACGTGTGTCGCAGGTCTACCTGGACTTTGCCGAGGCGTCATTCGAGGCTACCGGAGACCCTGACGCCAAAGTCGACGGCTGTTCGATGTCGGCAAGGGATGCCCTTAACATCATCCGCAACAGGGCCGGGATAGGCGACCTCCCTTCAGGAGTCGACTTCCGGGAGGCATACCGCAGGGAAAGGGCCGTTGAGCTGATGTTCGAAGGCCACAGGTGGTATGACATCAGGAGATGGATGATAGCCGAGGAGCTGTTCAAGGATACCCATCCTATGAAACGTGTCCTGGCCTATCCGCTCGATGAGGACGGCAACCCGTATCCTGGGGACCTTACCGGGGCCGAAGCCTGCAAGATAAAGATACCGAAGTTCAGATTTGAATATACGGACGTGACGACAACGGAAAGGGTGTTCAGTACGAGGAACTACTGGTACCCGCTCCCGATGGAGGAGGTCGCAGCCCTGGACAACCTCAAGCAGAACCCGGGGTGGTAACACTTAAACAACTTCAAGACTTATGAGAAATACAGTTATCATAATATTATCAGCTATTGTAGCCCCTATGCTGTCTCTCGGTACGGCTCATGCGCAGGAAGACAATGGAGTGGGGGCGGTATCCGGGCTTGAACACGGGGAGTTCGACACCTATCCTGACCTTACGCTCAATAACATGCTTCAGGGCAGGATCGCCGGCCTGCAGGTGAGGAACATTGTGCACGGTGTCGGGAACAATGTCGCCGACATGTATATCCGCGGGCAGCACGGAATGAGCACCAACGCCGCACTTGTCATCATAGACGGTGTGGAGAGGCCCCTTGCAGACCTTATACCGGAGGAGATAGAGAGGATAGAGGTCCTCAAGGATGCAACGGCGAAGATCCTTTACGGAGCAAGGGCCGCCAACGGCGTGGTTGTAGTTACCACCAGGAGAGGCGAGGCCAGAGCGGAACGTACCTACCATATAAATGCGGAGATGGGCATTACATCCATGACCCGCATGCCGAAATGGGTAAATTCATATGAGTATGTGAACCTTTACAATGAAGCCTGCCTCAATGACGGCCTCTCTCCTTATTACAGCCAGGAGCAGGTAGAAGGATACAGGAACTCCACCGGGGCTTTCGACCCGCTGTATCCCGATATAGACTGGCAGAAAGAGTTCATGAAGAACAGTGCCACATACAGGAAAGTCACTTTCGACATGGCCGGAGGCAGCAATAATGTAAAATACGCTCTTGTCGCAGGGTATGTCGGCAGCGGCGGATTCGAGGACGCATCGTACAACACAAGCCTCAACAGGCTCACCCTGAGGGGGAACCTCGATTTCAGCATCACTGACTTCCTGAGTGTCTCGGCCGGTATATCGGGCCGCATGGAGATGCGCAAATGGGCGCAGATGACATGTGCCGACCTCTATACCGCGGCATCCACCTACAGGCCCAACGAATACCCGCTCATCCTTTCTCCGGAGGCCACCGGCCTGACCCCGTCGGAAGACGTCCCTCTTTTCGGAGCCAGCCTCCTGCGCTCAAAGAATGTCTATGCGGAGCAGAGGTACGGAGGATATACGGCGGAGAGGTACACCAGGGCGCAGACCGACTTCGGTGTCAAGCTTGACCTCGGCAGATGGGTGGAGGGCCTGACTGCAGGAGCATACCTGTCTTTCGACAACTATGATTTCCTCCAGCTGTCCCTGAGCAAGAAATATCCTGCGTACGCACCGGTGAGCTATGTCGGAGCGAGCGGCGATACTGTCACCGAATACAGGCAGGTACAGCAGATAAATGTTGCAACAGACCAGTCCAGGAACAGCACTACCCTCCAGCAGACGCTCGGGTGGAACGCCTACGCCAGATATTACAATACCATAGGGAAGCACACCCTCTCCGCTGACCTCGCCTACCAGTACAGCAAGACCACGAACCAGGGGGTGACCCAGGACATTATAAACAGCAACACCTCGTTGTCCCTCAACTGGTCATACGACGGAAGGTATGTAATAGAGGCCGACGGCGCCCTGATGGGAAGCAACCGTTTCCAGAAAGGGAACAAGTTCTTCATGTCGGCTGCGGCCGGGGCTGCATGGATCATCAGCAATGAAAGTTTCCTCAAAGGCAGCCGTAATGTCAACCTGCTGAAACTCAAATTGAGCGGAGGCCTCCTCGGCTTCGACAGCGCCACCTCGCACCTTCTTTATGAAAGGGCATGGGAACAGAGCGGCAGTTTCAGGTTCGGCACCACGGCAAACGGCTCGACCGCATATATTACAAATTTCATCCGGAATGCGAATCCGGACCTGAAATGGGAAAAATCGCTTGAAATGAACCTCGGTGTCGAAGGACTCTTCTTTGGCAGCCGCCTGAAGGTGGAAGCCGATTGGTTCAGGGAGACGCACTATGACATAATCGGGCTGAACGATGCCGCCCACGGTGATTATATAGGGGACTTCGTGACATACAAGAATATGGGCTCCGTATTCAACCAGGGTATCGACGCGGCTGTAGAGTGGACCGACAGCAAGGGGGACTTCACCTATTCGGTAGGGGCCAATGTCCTCTGGAGCAAGAACAAGGTGCTTGAATGGGACCAGGTCCTCCACGGTGAGACATACCGCTACACTGTGGGCAACAGCACCGACGCCATGTTCGGCCATGTGGCCGAAGGACTTTTCGGCAAGGATGTTCCTCTTGAGGGACATGAGCAGCAGGCGTTCGGACATTATCAGGAGGGTGACATCGCCTACAGTGACCTCAACGGCGACGGGGTGGTGGACGGCAGGGACGTCAAGGTCCTCGGGAACACCTTCCCGCGTACGACCCTCGGCATCAACATCGACCTCAGGTACAGGGGCTGGGGCCTCTATATCCTCGGCTATGCAGAGCTGGGCGTGTACAAATGGGCCAGCAACTCATATTACTGGAACTATGGGGAGAATGCCTATTCCGTACTTGCGCTCGACCGCTGGCACCCGGTGAACAATCCGGACGGAAGCTATCCGAGGCTCACCACCACGGATGACGCCAACAACTGGCAGAATTCCACATTCTGGCTGAAAAAGACCGACTGGTTCAGGCTCAAGAACATCGAGCTGAGCTATACTTTCGACAATTTCAGGAACAGCCTGCTGAAGGATATCAAGGTGTTTGTACGCGGTGCGAACCTTTTCGTGCTCTCGTCTGTCCCTGAGCTCGATCCTGAACTGCTTGATGCGGGACTTACGAATTATCCTGTCACCAGGACTTTCACAATAGGTGCTACATTTACATTATAATGAAGAAGATATGAACAGAATATATATTATATTGGCCGTAATCCTGCTGCTCGGGGGCTGCGAGCGCGCCCTTGACACCAAGGTGACATGGCAGATCGGGGATGAAGACATCTGGAGGGTCCCTGAACTCGCCATGGGGGTGCTTCACAAGGCGTACAACGGAATAAGCAACCGTCCGGACTGCTATGCCGACAATTTCCTCGATGCAGCGACGGACAACGCTGTGTGTACGCAGCACAGTGCATCTGTCTATAAGCTCGGACAAGGTGCAATGACATCCTTCAACAACCCTATAGGGAACTGGGCGACATGCTACAACATGCTGGAATACGTGAATTCCTTCCTTGAGAACGGTCTGACAGACAATGTCCTCTACAACAGGGCCGACCCTGCGGTGGACGCCAGCATAAAAGACCGTCTGCGCGGTGAGGCCTACTTCCTCCGGGCATGGTGGCATTTCGAGCTGCTGAGGATGTACGGAGGCAAGGGGGCCGACGGAAAGGCCCTCGGAGTCCCTCTCGCGGACCATTTCTTCTCTTATGAGGAGGCCTCCGATAACGGGGAATTCTTCCGCCCTACATACCAGGCGACCGTGGACTTCATCTGCAGCGATCTCGACAAGGCCATGGAGCTCCTCCCTGCCTCATACAGCGGGAGCGACCAGAATTTCGGGGATACGCAGATAGGGCGTGCCACGAGCACGGCGGCCGCAGTGCTGAAAAGCAGGGTGCTTGTATACAGCGCCAGCCCGGCGATGCAGGACGATGACATCGTAAGGATTACCGGGATGGGCACATGGGAGATAGTCAACCCTGACCTCTACCGCAAGAAATGGGAGCTTGTCGCAAAGCAGATAGCCTCCATACTGGTGATGGACGGCTTCGGGACATATGACCCTCTCCTGCCTGAGGACATTGCCGATGTACAGTCGGAGAGTACCGATTTTGCATTCAGAAAGTATTTCAGCAGCAACCTGCTTGAGGCCAATCATTTCCCTCCTTATTACTTCGGAGATGCCATGACAGTGCCGTCACACAATCTGGTGAAGGCTTTCTGTGCGAAGAACGGCTTTCCTGTAACCGATCCCCGCTCCGGTGTGGACATTACAGAGCCGGGACTGGATATGGCCCGCCTGTATTCCGTCATGGACGACCGCTTCTCCCGCGTGGTCTACAGCCAGGGCAGCATATTCGGAAACTCCGGGACGGCCCTTGACATGTCGGAAGGGGGCAAGGATTCGCACAGCTACAACGAAAACGCCACTACGACGGGATATTATCTTGCCAAGTTCGTGTCGACTGTTTCCGGACTGCTCAACCCCGTGCAGTCGTCTAATGCGGCGCATTACAATCCTCTCCTCAGGAAATCCGAGGTGCTGCTCAACTATGCCGAGGCTTCCAATGAAGCCTACGGGCCCAGGACTGTCGGGGAGGGCAGCTCTGTCTCCGCCTATGACATAATGAAGTCGGTGCGCAACCTCTCCGGAGGCATAATGTCCGATGCATGGCTTGACGAGTGCGCCGCTTCCACGGAGGATTTCAGGGCCCTGATACAGAACGAGAGGCGGATAGAGCTCGCTTTCGAGAACCACAGGTATTTCGACATGAGGCGCTGGCTCATGCCTCTAAATGAGGACATTACCGGGGTTGAAATCACGAGGAATGAGGACAATACGTTCTCTTTTACGGAGAAGGTCGTGGAGCAGAGGAAATACTCCGTCGAGAACTACTATGCCCCTATCCCTTATGCCGAAATCAGCAAGAACCCTAACCTTGTGAACAATGTCGGCTGGTAAATTTTGAATATAGGTAAAACATACAGTAAATTCGTCGACCGGACGTTTTGGAGATATGAAAAGATTGAATTTTTTACTGATTGCGCTTGTCGCGGTATCCGCGACTTCCTGTTATGACTCTTTTGAGAAAGACTATGATGTGACCCGTGCATATTTCGCATCGCAGAGGCCGTTGAGGACGCTTGTAGCTGACACGGACATGTCTATCAAGGTGGGTGTGGCCATTGGCGGTGTCCGCGAGGTGGACCCGGATGACTGGGCGACTTTCGAGATAGACCCTTCGCTCCTCGAAGGTACGGGCCTTACCCTTATGCCGCAGGAATATTATCAGCTTGCCGACCCGGACAGGATGACGGTCAGCAACACCAACCTGGCCATCTGCGATGTCCGTGTGACTTTCTCGGACGGGCTGTATGACGATGAGGATGCCCTCGGGCTGCATTATGCCATCCCGTTCAGGCTCACCGGGCACACCCATGACGAGATAGCCACGGACGTGAACGGCAACCTGAAGGATTACAGTATAGTGGCCGTGAAGTTCGTCAGCCGCTGGCACGGGACATATTATATGAAGGGCCAGGTCACCAACCTTTCTACAGGGGAAGTGTCTTCATACGGGAACAAAGACCTCAGCCGCTGTCCTACATGCTCTTTCTCTTCCCTTGCAAGGAACAAGGTCCAGCGCCCGGGGTTCGGGAGTTCGGCAGAGGCCGGAGAGGCCATAAACCTGACGGTAAATGATGATATGAGCGTAACTGTCGAGGCCGGAGGAACCATAGCAATAACCGAGGCGTCGGCTACCCTTGATCCAGAGGCGGAAGGCCTTGAACTTGCCGGCCCACAGCCGAAATTCACCCTTTCATATATTTATGAACAGGATGGCGTGCAATACAGGGTCGACGAGGAGCTCATCCGCAGGCAGAGCCCGGAGGCAGACCTCCGCTTCGAGGAGTGGTAGGCTTTCATTTGCGGATGGACTTCAGGAACTCGGTAGGGGTCTCGTTGAACTCCGCCTTGAAACACTTCGTGAAATAGTTCGGGTCGGTCATGCCTACGGCGTAGGCGGCTTCCGAAACATTCATTCCATTGGCCAGGCATGTCCTGGCCTCTTTCATTTTTATGGTCCTGATGAACTGTGTGATGGAGCAGCCGGCAAGCGCCTTGATCTTCATGTGCAGGAGGCTGCGGCTCACATTCATGCCGGCTGTGATTTCGGTGACGCCGAACTTTTCTTCGCGGATATTGTCCATGATCAGCTTGACGAGCTTCTCCATGAACGCCTCGTCCCTCGGGTTGGTCGTGATCTGCTTGATGTTCACTTCTCCCATCTTCTTGAAATATTCGATGTTGCGCTGGCGTCCGGCTATGATGTTATTGACCAGGAGCTCGAGGTTGCGGGAGCTGAACGGCTTGTCAATGTAGGCGTCGGCCCCGTTGATGTAGCCGTCGGTGTGGTCAGTCTCGTCGGTCTTGGCCGTGAGAAGCACGACAGGGATGTGGCAGGTGGATACGTCCTCCCGTATCTTTGATAGCATCGTGAGTCCGTCCATGCGCGGCATCATCACGTCTGAAATGATCAGGTCCGGCATGTCCTCTGACAGTATCTTCAGGGCCTCCTCTCCGTTGTATGCCCTGAGCACCCTGTATTTAAGGCTGAATATTCCGGCGATGTATTCGTTCATTTCTTCGCTGTCCTCCACTATGAGCAGCGTGTCCGCCGTCTTTGCCGGCCGCCCTGTCCGGCGGTGCTCCTGCGGTACCAGTTCGAGGGTGTCCTGTATCCTCTGGTTGTATTTCTTTATCTCGTCGGATGTGATACTTTCTGATGAGCGCTCCTCAGGGCTGAATGCGTCTTCGGATACATTCAGCGTCACTGTGAATTCAGTGCCCTTGCCCACTTCGCTGCTGACCGTGATGTCCCCCTTGTGCATCTTTATAAGCGAGCGTGTGAGTGAGAGCCCCAGCCCGAACCCTTCCCTGTGGTCTTTCCTTTCCACCTGGTAGTAGCTGTCGAATATCTTTTTCAGGGACTCCTGCGGGATGCCCCTCCCGGTGTCCTTGACGGAGATTACTGCCACCGGGCTTCCGCTGCTTCTGTCAAGGCGTGCCCGGAGGGTGACACAGCCTCCGGATCCGGTGTATTTGAACGCATTGGAAAGCAGGTTGTACAGTATCCTTTCGAGGCTGGACGGGGAGAACCACACATCCTGCCCCTCTCCTTTGAGCCCGACGGTGAAGTCTATGTCCTTCTCCCTGGCCACCATGCCGAATATTCCTGAAGTCTCCCCGATGAACTTTATAATGTCCCCCTCCCTGACAAGAATCTTTTTCTGGTTCATTTCTATCTTGCTGAATGTCAGGAGTTCCTTGACCAGATAGTTCATCCTGTCCGCGTTTTTGTACACTATGGAGAGCGTGTTCCTGTCTTCGGCGTCTAATCTGGAGTTCTCGAGCATGTGCTGCAGTGGCGAGAGGATGAGGGTCAGAGGGGTCTTCAGGTCATGGGATACGTATGTGAAGAAATCCGTTTTCGCCCTGTTCATTTTCTCCGTATTGATCCTCCTCTCATGCTCCGCCTCGAGTTTCATCCGCAGCCTGAGCCTTGCACGGTACCATCTGTAGAACGACCACAGGATGAGCATAGAGGCTATTGCATACATGCAGAAGGCCAGCGGGGATGCATACCATGGCGGCAGTATCCTTATCGTGAAGTCCAGCCCGTTCCCTTCATCCCAGTTCACCCCGTCATTGCTTGCCTTGGCCTTGAACCTGTAGACCCCGGCCCTCAGTCCTGTGAACCGCACCTGGTGCTGGTTGCCTGTATCCTGCCAGTCCTTGTCTATGCCCTCAAGCATGGTCGCATACCTCGTGTCGGTACTGTATCTGTAGTTTAATCCAGAATAGTCTATCTGGAATGATCTGGACTGCCTGTGGTTCAGTGTGATCCCGTCAAGGGCCGATACCGATCCGCAGGAGGATGCCCCGCCGGCTTCCGGGGATATGTCCCCTCCTGATGAGGATATCCCCGTTATCACCATCTTGAACGACGGGATCTCTTTCTTCACCCTGTCCGGGTAGAATGACACCATTCCGTTTATTGTGCCGAAGCACAGTTCCCCGTCCGGACGGATGCAGGCGGCAGTGTAGTTGAACTGGTCTGCCGGAAGCCCGTCTGAGGATGTGTACCTTATGCAGGAGCGGTCCCTTCCGTTTATGCAGGCCAGTCCGTTCCCTGTCCCGGCCCAGTAGTTCCCCAGCCTGTCCTCTATAATGCATTTCACGGATTCCGAGCCGATCTGCCCTTTCCCGTAGCAATTGAGGACCTTGCCCCTCCTGTCGGCCTCCCATAGCCCGTTGTGGTCAGTGGCTACCCACATCATACCTTTCGAATCCTGGTATATGTCTGTCACGTGCAGGCTGTTGTCGGAGAATTCAGGCAGCTGTGCCATCTTGAATGTATGAATGTCCACCGTGTACACACCGCCTTTCCTCGCCCCTGCCCATAAGGTCGAGTCGTCGCATACGGCTATATCCAGAAAGCGCATGGGGGAGATTCTTTCCGGGGCGGCGTCAATGTCTTTCCGGTCTATCCTGAAAAGTCCGGACGGTCCTGCGTACCAGATATTCCCTTCCGGGTCTTCAGCAATGTCGAATCCTGATGATATTTCATCTGCGGATATGTTGTAGCCTACGGTCTCGCCCCTGTCAGGCATGTAGTGCAGCACCCCTTTGAGGAAAAGTCCCACCCAGAGGCTCCCGTCATTGTCCGACAGCACTGAATGGACGTTTTTGGCGTCTATCCCTATCCTCCTGTGCAGTCTCTCCGACCTGGTGATCCTCCCCTCCGGGCTGATATAGTTGAGCCCCCCGTCCTCCGTCGCCACCCACAGCCCTCCGTCCGTGGCGTTCTCTATCTGCCTGACGGCTTTCCCGCTCAGCCTGTTGGGGCTGTTGCCGTAAGGCCATATCCTGAACTGGTCCGAACCGGACACGAAATAGTTCACCCCGCCGAAATAGGTGCCCACCCACATGTTCTGGTCCGAATCCCTGAAGATGCTGTAGACCGGAGAGTCATCAAGCCCGCTCAGGTCCCCTGCGGACTGCTGGTAATGCGCCAGGAGCTTCCACGAGCTGTCATAGACATAGATCCCGTATTCAGTACCTATCCATATGTTCCCGGCCCCGTCGGTACATGCGCACCGGAAGGTCTTCATCCGCAGGTCGGGGGAGAGGTCGGTGAGGCGGCCGGAGGTGGTGTCGTAGACGTAGTAGTCGTTGTCATTGCAGAGTATGAGGTCGGTGCCGTAGACAATGTCGGTCTCTATCCATATTTTCCCTAAGTCAGCCAGCGGGACCGGTATGTCCGTAAACCTGGACTGCATGAGGTCGTAGCACAGGAGGCCCTTGTCGGTGGTTATCCAGAGCAGGGAGGAGTTGTCCTCCGCAGCAGAAAAGAATACGTGTCCGGGACGCCGGATGAAAGGTTCGAAGGTGTCGCCGGAGTCATTGTACCTGAATATGCCGTTGCTGCATACGGCAAGCAGGCTGCGGTCCTCCCTCGTCACGAGGAACCTCACGTTGTCGTTCCTGCTCCCGGCTATGCCATAGCTGCGGAATATGCCGTTCCCGTAGTCGTACCTGCATATTCCGATGTCGGTAGCTATCCAGATGGAGTGCCTCAGGGAGTCGTTGTACAGGTTCCTTACGAGGTCGTGGTTGAGTGAGGTACTGTCGCCTTCCACATGCTGGTACACGGTGACTTCGTATCCGTCATACCGGCACAGCCCGTCAGCCGTGGCAAACCATACGAACCCGTAGTCATCCTGGGTGATGGAGTATACCGTATTGTGCGGCAGTCCGTCCGAGCCGTCCAGGTACTTGAACCTGACGTTGCTGTACTGTATGGTCCCGGCGGCTGATGCTGCGGACACTGTGGATGCTATACCGAGGAGTATTGATATTGCCGCCGTGACGGCCGCTGTTCTGGAATACGACATGTCTGGCTCCTATTGCTGGCTGTTCTTGACGAACTCTGTAGGCGGGATGCCGAATTCGTCGCGGAACAACTTGGTGAAATAGTTAGGGTTGGAGATGCCCACGGCATACGATGTCTCGGCAACGTTGAGCCCCTCAAGCAGGAACTTTTTGGATTCCCGCAGACGGATGGTCCTGACGAGCAGGCTGATAGGAAGGCCTGTGAGGGACTTCACCTTCAGGTGCAGGCGGCTCCTGCTGATGTGCAGGGCGGAGGTGATGTCATTCACGTTGAAATCCTCATTGCCGATGTTTGCCTCTATCACTTCCATCAGGTCTTTCATGAACCGCTCATCACGCGGGTTGTTCACTATCTTGGTCACGTTGAGGGCTTCCGACTGCTTGAAGCGCTCTATGTTCCTTTCCCTGTTCTTCTGGATGTTCTGGACCAGGAGCTCGAGGTTGCGGGCGTTGAAAGGCTTGGCGATGTAGGCGTCCGCACCGGCCATGTAGCCTTGTGTCTGGGCGCTGTCATCCGTCTTGGCGGTCAGCAGTATGACAGGAATATGGCATGTGGAGATATCCTCCCTGACCTTCTTGAGCAGTTCTATCCCGTCCATCTCGGGCATCATCACATCGCTTATTATCATGTCCGGGAGTCTCTTGTTTTCTATGATGCCGTATGCCTCCTTCCCGTTGTATGCCTGTATCACGTCATAGTGTTCCCGGAATATGTCGGCGATGTAGCTGTTCATCTCCCTGTTGTCCTCCACTATCAGGATCGATTTCCTGTCGTGGTTGTCTCTTTCTTCATCGGACCGGTTGTCCGGTATCATTTCCAGGGTGTCCTTTATCCTCTGCTGGTATTTGGTGATGTCATCGGCGGAGATGGCCTCGAGCGAACGCTGTTGCGGCGTGTAGGCGTTTTCCGAGACGTTCAGAGTGACGATGAACTCGGAGCCTTTGCCTTCCTCGCTGATCACCTTGATGTCCCCTTTGTGCATCCTCACAAGTGAACGGGTGAGGGAGAGGCCCAGCCCGAACCCTTTGCGGCTGTCGCTCGGCTTGACCTGGAAATAGTTGTCGAATATCTTTGACACCATGTCTGCCGGGATGCCCCTGCCGCTGTCCTTGACGGATATCTCGGCTATTGTGCTGTCTCCTTCTCCGGTGAGCCTTGCAGTGAGCCTTACATAGTCCCCGGCAGAGGAGTACTTGAACGCATTGGACAGGAGGTTGTACATGATCCTGCTCAGCTTCGACGGGGAGAACCATACTTCCCGGTCAGTCTTTTCCAGGTCTACGACGAACTCTATATCACTGTCCTCCGCGGTGAACCGGAACAGGTTGGAAATGCTCTGGAGGAACGCCATTATATTTCCCTTTCTGACGAGAATATCCAGCTGGTTCATCTCTATCTTGCTGAATGTCAGAAGCTCGTCTATGAGGTAGTTCATCCTGCTGGCATTGGTGTACACTACCTCGAGCATTTTTTTGTCTTCATTGGTTATCTGCTTCTTGGAGATGAGCCTCTGGAGCGGGGAGAGGATGAGTGTGAGCGGTGTCTTCAGGTCATGGGACACATATGCGAAGAAGTCGAGCTTCTGCTTGTTCATCTTCTCTATATTGAGCCTCTTTTCCTGTTCGGCCTTCAGCTGCATCCCGAGCATCATCCTTGTACGGGTGAACCTTATTATAAATGCTATTCCGAGCACAATTATGATAGAATACAGCACGAACGCCGGGACAGATGCCCACCATGGGGCCCTTACGTGTACGGGCAGGCTCAGCTGTCCTTCTTCATCCCATGTATGCCCGTCATAGCTCGCCTTGATTTTCAGCTCGTATTTTCCCGCCGGAAGATTCGAGAACCTCACCTGGTGCTGGTTCCCGACTGTCTGCCAGTGTTTGTCCAGACCTTCCATCTTCATGGAGTACAGGATCTTGTCCATGTAGCGGAAATTCAGGCCTGAATATTCTATCCTCACGGAACGCGCCTGTGCATGGGAGAGTGTCAGCCTCTGGCTGTCTCCGGAGCTGTCCTTCCCCGGACGGCTTTTGCTGTCGTCATAATAAATATTGGTGATCCTGATCTTGAAATCCTGGTCCGGGACCTCTATCTGGTCCGGGTAGAACGATATCATGCCGTTTATTGTCCCGAAATACAGCTCCCCGTCGGGTTTCTTGCATGCGGACGAGAAGTTGAACTGCTTTATCGGCAGGCCGTCCTCATCGGTTATCCGCAGGACGCTGGAGTCTTCAGGGCAGATGCGGCACAGCCCGTTGTCCGTCCCGGCCCATATATATCCGAAATTGTCTTCCACCACGCCTTTGACAGAGTTTGCCATGAGCTTGTCCTCCTTGAATGTCATGATGATCCTGCTGCCTTGCGGGTCGGTGACGAACAGCCCGCCGTCAGTGCTTATCCATGTCCTGGCCTGTGAATCCCTGTACAGATAGGACACCCACGGCCTGATGCCACGGAAGCGGTCTATGTGGCGTAGGGTGTTGCGTACGGTGTTGAGCTCGTAGATGCCGTTGTGCCGGCTTCCCACCCATATTATGCTGTCATTCTGCTTCAGCATGCAATAGGTCCTTGTGTCGGAGATCTTCTGCACTTTCGGACTTCCTTCCCCCTCAGGTACGAAGAATAGCCCTTCCGGTCCGGCATAATAGATGCCTCCCGGAGTCTCTTCCATACAGAATGCCGATATGTTACGTCCTGCGAACTTTCCGTAGTCTGTCACCTGTCCGCTAGCGGGGGAGTAGCGTATGAAGTTCTTGGTATACAGTCCGACAAGGAGATCCCCGTTCTTGCAGAAATAGACCGAATGGACATTCTTGACGTTTTTCAGCCCGAGCTTCCTGTGGATGACATCCGAACGGGTTATCTTCCCTGCCGGGCCGATATGGTTAAGCCCTCCGTCTTCGGTGGCTATGAGAAGTCCTCCTTTGCCGTCATTGATGATCTGCCTCACCGCCTTTCCGCTCAGGTGGTTGCTGCTGTTGCCGAACGGATAGGTGCGTATCTGGTCTGTACCGTGTATGAAATAGTTGATACCGCCGAAATACGTCCCGATCCACATGTTGTCCCTGCCGTCCCTGAAAATGCAGTATACCGGGGAGTCGTTCAGCCCGCTCAGGTCATCCGGAGTCTGTTCGAAGTGGGCTATCAGCCTGTTGTAGGTGTCGTATATGAATATGCCGAATTCCGTTCCTATCCAGATGTTCCCTTCGGAGTCGGTCTCCACGCACCTGTAGCCTTCGGTATCGATGTCTTTCGGGAGCATTGAGATCCTGTCGTTGTGGATGTCGTAGACGTAGAAGTCATTGTTGTCGGTGAATACTATCCTGTCATCCTCTGTCATGGTCAACTGGTTGAACGGACCCTTGAAATCATCGAGGCTGGTATGGTAGGGGATGAACCTTCCGTTTTTCCTGTCATACCTCTTCATCTCCGAGTCTACTTTTATCCAGAGAGTCCCGCTGCTGTCCTCAAGTATCCTCCCTATGCGTTTCTTCGGGATGGGGATGATGTTCTCGAAGGCTCCGGTTTCTTCGTTGAATCTGAATATACCCCCGTATGTGGCTACGAGCAGCTCCCCGGAGGATGTGCAGAGGAAAGACACCCATTGCCTGTCAGTCCCGTTCACTTTCATTCTTTGGAACTGTTCGGTGTCAGGGTCATAACAGCAGAACCACCTGTCTGTCTGTATCCACAGCCTGTTGTGTGCCTTATCGTTGTAGATATTCTCTATGAAGGCGTTGGAGATGGGGATGGTATCGGTGCCGCTGTCTATCTTCTGGAAAGAATATCCGTCAAACCGGCACAGCCCGTTGGCTGTCCCTATCCAGATGAAGCCGTCCCTGTCCTGGGATATGGTGTTGATCTGGTTGTGCGGAAGTCCGTCCGATACGCTGAACTGGCGGAACCTGATGTTGTTGTATCTGATGCTGGCGGATGCTGTCAGCACGGGTCCCGCAAACAGGGACATGATAGTCAGGGTGAATATGTATGCTTTTTTCAATCTGTTATAGTGTTTGTGTCCGGGAATATATAAAACTATTCCTTGATTCTGCCTGTGTGCCGCCATGCGGCCCGTATTCATGTGAAATACATTCGTTCAGGAGGCAAAATTAATAAAATCCCGGCTTCCGTGAAAACAAGCCGGGATTTTATTGTCATGGTATTCAATCCTGTACCAGGATATCTTCCTTCCGGAAGGGGTATACTGTCAGAACAGGTAGTTGTGCGGCTGCCGCTTGAACCAGTAGCGCCTGTGCGGTACAGGGATAGGGTCCTCGGTCGCGATTTCCCATTTCAGGAGCTCCTGGAGCAGGGTGTCCTGGATGTCACGGTATTTCTTCTTGCCGAAAAGGTTCTCCATTTCGGACGGGTCGTCCTTGATGTTGTACATCTGCCCGTTGCCGTCCATGTCGAACACCAGTTTCCAGTCTCCCATGCGTACCATGCTGATGGTCCCGCTCTGGCTCCATGTGTTCAGTTCGTCGAAGAAGAGCCCCTTTTTCCCTACGGCCCCTTCCTTTACGTACTCCTGGCTGTCCTCTGCAGTGAAATACTCTCCTCCGAACCCGGCTTCTGACATTACGCTCCTGAATTCGTCTTCAGGGTACTCCCTTCCTCCGAGCATCTCGGTGAGGCTGCGGCCCTGTACCCCGAGTGGGATTTCCGCACCCATCACTTCGCATGCCGTAGGGAAAATGTCGGTGAGGCATACATGGTCGTCGCGCCTGCCTGATGCCTCGATACCGTTGCCGAACCATACCATAGGTACACGTGTGATGGCGTCAGGCACGCCGGCTCCTTTTTTCATGAGCCCGTATTCGCCTACGTAGTCACCGTGGTCGGAGGTGATTACAAAGACTGTGTTGTCATACAACCCGAGTTCCTGCATGCCTTCTACGAAACGCTTCATCTGGTCATCCAGCATGCGTACCATACCCATGTAGGTGGTGCGGAGCCTTTCGAGGTTCTGGTCATAGCCCTTGTGCCCCAGTTTCATCATCCTGTTCAGCTGTACGAACTTTTCCCCTTTGACGGCCAGGGCGGTGGAGTCGGTCCTTGCCGGAGGGACCTTCCCCTCGAACATTGAGAAATACGGTTCACATACCTGGTACGGGTTGTGCGGCTCCGGGAACGAGAGCATCATCACGAACGGCTCGTCCCTGTTCTCTCCTGCCCATTCAAGGGCATCGGAGACCATCCTGTATGGTATCTGCTGCTTTACAGTGCCCGGCGAGGCCTTGAACGAAGCGTAGAAGTCGGTCGTACCCAGGAACTTGTCGAACGCGAGGTTTTCTGCGGACAGGGTATCTTTCGCCCCTTCCTGCCCCAGATGGTTGTAAGGGCACCAGAAATCGGCGCTCGACTTTTTCATGTATGTGTGGTTCTTGCCGATCATGGCGGTCCTGTAGCCGCTCTTGCGGGCCACTCCGAAAAGGTCATCGATGTAGTAGGCGTCCTCGATGTTGTGGTTCGAGTCGGTCCCGGTGGCTTTCGGATAGCGTCCCGTGATGAGGGACACCCTTGCAGGCCCGCTTGCAGGGCACGGGGTGTACGCATGGTCGAACCATGCCCCGTGGCTGGCGATGCTGTCGGCGAACGGTGTCAGGTCAAGCGGGAAGCCCTCCCTGGCCGTGAGGTCGGCCCTCTGCTGGTCGGTGATGATTATCACAAAATTGGGCCTGCGGCCCTTGTTCCCGTCCTGCTGGGCGGCTTTTGCCGCCGGAGAGTTTACCGCAATGGCAGCCAGTACCCCGGCTGCCGCATAAAAAGTATTGTTTTTTGTCATCAGTGTCATTATGGCTTTGTTACTTTCCACTCTTCAGGTGCTTTGAACCCTTCCTTGCCGAATCCGTATGGAAGCTCTTTCTGGGCAGGGGTGATGGTGTCATACTGGATAATGAACGATTTCATTTCTTCGGCGACATCTTCATTGCCCTCGATGTTGTTCCCTTTTTCATAAGGGTTGCCGTTCATGTCGGAAAGGAAGTCCTTCTTGAGGCCGAGCCCCGGGTTGCGCCCTGCAAGTATCATCTTCCAGTCACGGTTCACGGCCGCCCCGACCCCGAGGTAGAGGGTCCTGTCTATCGTTTCTGTATCCCCTTTGAGCAGAGGGTAGATACTGATGCCGTCATAAGGGTTCTCCGGTGCTTCCTTCACCCCGATGATGTCGGCTAATGTAGGCAGGATATCCACGAATGAAGTCACTTCGCTGATCTTGCGCCCGCCCTGTTTGAAGCCTTTCTTCCAGTACATCGCTCCGGATACGCGGACGCCTCCGTCGAATTCCTGGAACTTGTTGCCTCTGAGTGGCTTGTTGGTGCAGTACGGCTCCATGCCGGGAACCCCTCCGTTGTCGCTCATGAAAAGTATGATGGTGTTGTCCATCTGGCCTGATTCCTCAAGGGCGTCGAGGATGCGGCCGATGCCTTTGTCCATGCGTGACACCATTGCGCGGTATGTCCATCCTTTCTGGTCCTTTTTGCTGAGGGCCTTGAATTCTTCCAGAGGAATATGTTCGGCTATTTCATCTTCCGGCGCGAGGTAAGGGGAGTGAGGCGCATTGAACGCGACATACAGGAAATAAGGTCCTTCTTTTGAGTATTCCCGGATGCATTCCACTGCCTCGTCGGCGATGAGGTCCGTGGTGTATCCCTTGTCATAGCAGGACTCCCAGTCGTCATGCCAGTCCAGTTCCCCGTCCCTTTCGTGGGTGAAATAGTCCAGGGCACCGTTCAGGCAGCCGTAGAAATGTGTGAACCCGCGGTTAAGCGGATAGAAGGCCTGTCTTCCGTGGCCCAGGTGCCATTTGCCTATCATGGCACGGTTCTCATACCCGTTCCTGCCGAGTACATCGGCCATGGTCTCTTCGCCCTCCGGAAGCCCGTATTCCCTCCATGGCGGAATGACCGTCTCCCGTATTCCGAACCTGCTCGGGTAGCGTCCTGTCATGAGGCCCGCCCTGGTAGGGGAGCTGACAGGAGCGGCATAGTGCCTGCACAGCTCTATGCCTTCCGAGGCAATCCTGTCGATGTTCGGTGTCTGTATCTGGCTGCCGTGCATGCTGATGTCCCCGTATCCGAGGTCATCGGCGAGGATGATCACGACATTCGGCTTTTCATCGGTAGCCGTGCCGCAGGCCGTCAGGGCGAGCCCTGCCATGCCTGTCAGGACAACTTTAGTTTTCATTGTGCTTAGGATAAACGTTGTGAGTGTCCGCCCATTGCTGCCATCTTGCAGTCAGGTCCTCAAGGATTTCAGGACGAACGGAAGAGAGGTCGTTGCTCTCGATCCTGTCGGCGGAGATGTCGTACAGTTCCCATTTCTTGCCTTTCTCGTCATAGACAGCCTTCCACTGTCCGTGGCGGATGAACTTGTTCTCGAAATGTTCACCGTAGATGTAGTCGTGGATCTTGGCCTTGCTGCTCTTGATAGTCGGTACGAGGCTCTTCCCTTCCAGAGGGTGGATGTCCGAGCCCTTGGCTGACTTCTCCGGGTAGGTGGCGCCGGACACGTCCACGCAGGTGGCCATCAGGTCAATGATATGTCCCGGTGTCGTGCGGATTTCGCCTTCGTATTTTCCGGTCTTTGCGGGCCATGAAAGTATCAGCGGGGTGGAGATGCCGCCTTCATACGCCCTTACCTTGTATTTCCGGAACGGGGTATTGCTCACCTGAGCCCACGGCAGGCCGTATGAAGGGTGTACCCAGCTTTCCAGGTCGTTTATTTCATCTACGGTACCGAATCCGGTCTCGGAATAAGGTTCGGCGCATCCGCCGTTGTCAGACAGGAAGATCACCAGGGTGTTCTCCCTCTGTCCGCTTTTTTCAAGATAGTCGATGACCCTGCCTACGTTTCTGTCAAGACAGTGCACCTGTGCCGCGTAAACGGCCATGCGCAGGGATGAGTTCGCCTTTTCCTGGTCAGTGAGCTGGTCCCATGTGCGGGACTCCCATTCAGCTGTCCCGCAGTCCTGCGGGATGATGCCCAGCTCCTTCTGTTTCTTAAGACGGGCCTCGCGGACAGCCTGCCAGCCGCAGTCATATTTGTGCAGGAACTTGTCTATGTCCTCCTGCTTTGCCTGCAGAGGCCAGTGTGGGGCGTTGAATGCGAGATAGAGGAAGAAAGGCTTGTCCTTTTCCCTGTCGCTTATGAAGTCCAGTGCATAGTCCGTGAATGCGTCGGTGGTGTAGTACGGCTGTGCCGGAGGGTCAAGCTTTGTGTTGTCGAGTGTCAGTCCGCGTCCGCCTTTAGGCTGGAGGTAGTTGCAGGCCCCGGCGAGTATGCCGTAGAAACGGTCGAAGCCTCTCTGGAGCGGCCATTTCTCCTTTCCGTGCATGCCCACATGCCATTTTCCGGCCATGTATGTGTCGTATCCGGCGCTCTTGAGTACTTCGGCGATTGTCACGCAGTTGTCGTTGAGGTAGCCTTGGTATGCCGGAGGGTTTTTGGAATCTTCTCCGGGTTTGGATCCCGGGTCTTCTGACATGCGTCCGATACCTGCCTGGTGCGCATACAGCCCGGTGAGAAGCGATGCCCTGGACGGACAGGAGCGTCCTGTGTTGTAGAACTGGGTGTATTTGATTCCGGACTGTGCGAGGGCGTCGATGTTCGGTGTAGGGATTTCGCTGCCGAAGCATCCGAGGTCGGAGTATCCCATGTCGTCGGCCATGATTATGATGATATTCGGCCTGCCGTCTTTCTGCTGCTTTTTCGGTGCCGCACTGTCTGCTGCGGCCGCATCGAGGGCAAGGCATCCGGCCATTGCCCCGAGCGCTACGTATTTTGTGTTTATCATTTGATTGTTTTTACTTCTTATTTTTCTGTTTCGGCTGCGGTTCCGTGAGTTCCCCGGCGTGTTTGCGGAAGGAGTCATTGTACCATTCGATGGCCTGTTTCTTCATCTTTCCGGTGATTTCAGGATATTTTTCCGCAACATTGGTGGTCTCGTACTTGTCATCCGCGAGGTTGTACAGCTCTGTCATGGT
>CALVCB010000019.1 GCA_944325965.1 uncultured Bacteroidales bacterium | reverse complement strand
GGGACGGCCCTCTGGAGTATCACGTATGAGGAATAGTCCAGGAACCATTCCTTGAACATGCCGGAAAGCTTGTATTTCCG
This sequence comes from uncultured Bacteroidales bacterium, assembly GCA_944325965.1. Taxonomy (GTDB): domain Bacteria; phylum Bacteroidota; class Bacteroidia; order Bacteroidales; family UBA932; genus Cryptobacteroides. The sequence continues at coordinate 33,418 of CALVCB010000019.1, read as the reverse complement.
GCTGTTCTCGCTGAGCAGCTTGTCGAATTTGCCGGATGACTGCCCTTCTTCCACAGGTGCGTCATTGTATTCGTCCCCCTGTCCTTCTGCGGACAGGTCCATATCATCCATCTCCATATATCTTTTCAAAAGTTTTAGTATTCGTATCCGAATCTTCTGAGCTCCTTCTTGTTTTCCCTCCAGTCCGGGTCGGTCTTTACGAAAAGCCTCAGGAAGACCTTCTTCTGGAAGAAGTCTTCCATGTCTATGCGTGCCTGGGTACCGACTTTCTTCAGTGCAGACCCTCCTTTCCCTATGAGGATCCCTTTCTGTGACTCACGTATGACATAGATCACCGCACTGATGTCGTAGCGCTCTGCACCTTCCTTGAATTCTTCTATGGCGACTTCGCAGCTGTAGGGTATTTCCTGGCTGTAGTTCAGGAGAATCTTCTCCCGGATGATCTCGGATGCGAAGAACCTGAGATTCTTGTCTGTGAATACATCCTTGTCATACCATGCAGGCGCAACGGGCAGATGTCCTATGATGGCGTCGAAGATATTCTCCAGGTTGAATTTCTCCCGGGCCGAGGCAGGGTATATTATCGCCTGAGGCAGTTGTTCGTGCCACCAGTCCATAAGCTGGTGGACCTGCTCCTGGGTGCTGATGTCTATCTTGTTGATGACCAGAATTACAGGGCAGAGAATGTCACGCAGCTTTGCAATATAGTCGGCATTCTTGTCCCCCTGCTCCACGACGTCTGTCACATACAGGATGATGTCCGCGTCTCCGATGGCGGTGTCCACAAAGTTCATCATGTTCTGCTGGAGCCTGTAGCTGGGCTTGAGTATTCCTGGGGTGTCGGAGTAGACTATCTGGTAGTCTTCTCCGTTCACTATCCCCATTATCCTGTGTCTCGTGGTCTGGGCCTTTGCCGTCACTATTGACAGCTTTTCCCCGACCAGGGCGTTCATCAAAGTAGATTTGCCTACATTCGGGTTCCCGATTATGTTCACAAACCCTGCACGGTGCTTCTTTTCGCTCATGTCGATCCGTTAAACGTATGCGCCCATTTTCAGGATGTTCACTTCCCCCTGCGAGAGGTATCTCCATGCCCCCCTCTTGAGGCCTTTCTTGGTCAGCCCTGCGAAATATACCCTGTCAAGGGCCTTGACACTGTATCCGAGTGATTCGAAAATCCTCCTGACGATACGGTTCTTGCCTGAGTGTATCTCGATGCCGAGCTTCCTGTGGTCCTTGTCGTCTATATATTCGAGCTCGTCTGCGGCAATCGTTCCGTCCGTGAGCTCGATTCCGTTCATTATATGGTCATAATCTTCTTGGCTGAGGTCCTTGTCGAGTGTGACCTGGTATATCTTCTTTTTGTCGTATGAAGGGTGTGTGAGCTTTTCGGCTATTTCCCCGTCGTTGGTGAACATGAGCACTCCCGTGGTGTTCTTGTCAAGACGCCCTACAGGGAATACCCTTGCCGTGCAGCTTTTGAGCAGGTCCATAACCGTCTTGTCAGCGTGCGGGTCGCTCGCGGTCGTGACGAAGCCTTTCGGCTTGTTCATTACGATATATACTTTTTCTTCTCCCTTGAGCCTTTCTCCGTTGAACCTCACGTCATCCGTATAGATGTTGACTTTGGTCCCGAGCTCCGTTACCAGCTTTCCGTTTACTGTCACCACTCCGGCCAGTATGAGGTTGTCGGCCTCGCGGCGTGAGCATACGCCCGAATTGGCTATGAACTTGTTGAGCCTGACTTCCTCCTTTACAGGGATATTGACCATGTCGTTGTCCGAGAACATGTTGTTGTCGAGCTGCGGCTTCCTGCTGATCATCCTGTTTATTCCGGCTGCAGCCGCATCCGGTTGTCTCTTTATGCTGTTCTTCCCTGCCGGAGCACCTGGCCTTCTGCCTTTTCCCGGGGCAGGAGCACCCTTGCGCGGCCCGTTGAAATTTCTTTTCCCTGACGGCCTTCCGGAGGAGAATCCTCTCCTTTCGCCGTTCTCGTCGGAGTATCTCCTGCCTTCGCCAGACCTCCTGTAGTCGTCCTGCTCTCCGAACGGACGCCTCTGTGCAGGCCTCCTGTCTCCGTATCCGCGGCCGCTGTCGGAATACCTGCTGCCGCCGTAGTTTTTGCGCTCTCCGTACCCGGACCCTCTCCTGTCGGAGAATGAACGCGGCCCGCCATGGCCTTCTGATGAGTATGACGTCCTTCTGGATGAATGGTAATCGCTTGACTGGTAGCCTGAATCGCTCTCAGATACGTTTGAACGGTTTTTCCTGTGACGGAGTTTTCTGCCGGCCTGTGAATAGCCGCCTGTGTAGTTCCTTTCCGAATTCCTTTCGTTCCCGTAATCCCTACGGTCGCTGAACTGGCTGTCAAAGCCCTCGTTGTTGTAGTTCTCCATTGTCTTTACCCCTTCACGGGGCTGATTTAAATTTTATTAATATTGAAATATGATAATGGCTCACGCCATACTGCCTAGTCTTTTGTCAGGTTGAAAACATATGTTATCGTGCCTTCCTGGACTGCCGGTGCTTCACTGCTCATGTTGAACCTTGCGCCGAGTGCGGCCTTTTTCGCAGCCTCCCAGATGGTCTTGTCCGTGAGTGTGGTGCCGGAAGCGCCCGGGACAGCTTCAAGTACCTTGCCATACTGGTCGACTTTTATTTTTACCACCACTTTACCGGCCTGCTGGACCGTGTAGCTCGGTTTCGGTAGACTGCCCAGCACTTCACGCCCGGCAAGGTGTGCATTCGGCTCCCCGTCCGGGTTGCCTGTCCTTGTATTGCCCTGCGCATGGCCTGCCTTCAGGGCGTCCGATACTTTTGCAGCCGTCTGGGCCGCAAGAGTGTCTTTCTGTGTCTTGTTGTCCGCCGCATGGAAAAGTGCCCTGCGGTCTATCTCCTTCTTTCTTGGAGGCTGCGGTGTCTCCACGTCACCGAAGTCATCATTTACGGCCTCGGGAGCCTCGTTCGCCTCTGTCCCTGTATGTTGGGCCTGCGATGCCTGCACGAGCTTTATGTCCTGCGTGAGGTCGGCTTCCACCGACCTGGGCTGAGATCCTGTGGTTTCCTGCCGGGGGATTTCAGCCGGGGCTTCCGAGAAGTCTATCAGCATCGCCTGCTCCTCTGGTGGCGGGTACATATACTTCAGTCCGGACACACAGCCTACAGCAATGACGGCGATATGGATAACCGCTGTCATCGCAATGCCTATTATGCTCGACATCCTCTGCTGCCGGCTTCGTTCATTCAGATATTGTCCTGCCATCCTGTACAGATTCTGCATGTTATTCCGGCGACGTGGCCAGGATAACCTTATAGTGGTTGCGTTTTGCGATGTTCATTACCTTTACCACCTCTCTTATCGGCACTGTCTCGTCTGCATATATCGAGAATGTCGGATCTGTCTCGTTCTGCAGAAGCCCGACCAGGTCATCCTCTACTTCAGAGAACCTTACCGGAACGGGGTCCCCGTTTATATGATAGGAGAAAGTGTCCGTGTCCAGGTAGTGCTTGATGGATACGCTCACCGTGGCCTTCGCCGCGACCTGCCCGGTGCTCTTCGGAAGAAGAAGCTTGAGCGCGTTCGGGTTCACCAGTGTGGATGTCACCAGGAAGAATACAAGCAGCAGGAACACGATGTCCGTCATCGAGGACATCGAAAACTCCGCAGTGATACGTGTATTTCTTTTGATTGCCATGGCCGGACCTATTTGCTTTCAGAGGACCTGTTAAGGACATCCATGAAATCTATAGTGATGCTTTCCATATTGAATACGATGTCGGATATCTTGGAAGTGAGGTAGTTGTATCCGAAATAGGCCGGAATGCCGACTATGAGTCCGCCTACAGTGGTGATCATGGCCGTGTATATTCCGCCGGAGAGGAGGGTGATGTCGATGTTGTTGCCGGCGTTGGCCATATTGAAGAATGCCTGTACCATACCGGTTACGGTCCCCAGGAACCCGATCATAGGGGCACCTCCTGCAATGGTTGCCAGGATAGGGAGACCTTTTTCAAGCCTGGATACCTCCACATTGCCGGTGTTCTCCACTGCTGTCTGTATGTCCTGGAGAGGACGGCCCATCCTGTCTATGCCTTTCTCCACCATCCTTGCCACCGGGGTGTCGTATTTCTGGCAGAGGGCAACGGCGGATTTGGTCTTCCCTTCGAGGAGAAGGTCATTGATGTCTTTCATGAAATACTGGTCCACTGTACCTGCCTTGCGCAGCACCCACCATTTCTTACCGAAAATGTATATTGCCACGATGGAAAGTGCCAGCAGAACCCACATCAGGGCTCCTCCTTTCATGAAAAGCTCGAAAAGCGACATTGTCATTTCCTGCTGCTGGGGAACTGTCTCTGCGACAGTTTCCAGAGTTTCGGTACCGGATTGTAAGAGATTGAAAAGCATGTTGTTTTAAATATAAAGTATAAAAGTCTGCAAAATTAGGTAAAATTCCTGAAATTCCTAAAGGTGATGTTCTGAATTTGCTTTTTTTCGTTTTTGTTCGTCACTGGGTATGTCAGGATAGCCTACATCGCTCAGGAACAGGGCTTTTCCCGGGACTGACTCTCCTGCATCTGATCGGCTGCCGTTCTCGATCAGCTTCCTGAACCATTCCGTGTCCCGTTTTCCGCGGCCCACATCTATCAGGGAACCGACCATGGCGCGTACCATGTTGCGCAGGAAACGGTTGGCCCGGACAGTGAATACGATGTAGTCCCCTTCTTCAGCCGGATAGCCCATCTGGGACACGTGTATGGGACTGTATGTCTTCCAGCAGGCCTGGTAGACCGTGCAGACAGAAGTGAGGTTGTTCCCCCCTGTCTTCTCGAAGCAGCTGAAGTCATGCTCCCCGAGCAGCAAGGCAGCCGCGCTGTTCATTTTCTCCAAGTCGAGCGGATATACGCAGAAATGCGAGAAGTTTTCTATGAACGGGTCTTTTCTCCTGTGTATAAAATAGTGGTATTCCCTCGAAATTGCAGAGAACCTGGCGTGGAAATCACTCGGGGCCGGGGCTATTTCATGTACTGTTATGGCTTTAGGCAGGATGGCATTTAATTTGTATTCCAAAAATTCCGGCTCAACATCAGCCCCTTCCCCCGTATCGAAATGGGCAAGGTAGTTCACAGCGTTGACGCCGGCATCCGTCCGTCCGGCCCCGGTTACCGGAACATCGCATTTCAGAAGCAATGAAAGTGCTTTCTGGAGTTCTCCCTGTATGCTTGTGCCGTTTTTCTGCTGTTGCCATCCGCAGAAGGAAGCCCCGTTGTAGGAAAGCCTTATGGTGAATCTCATGGCGGTTTCTTTAAAAAGTTGTAACTTTGGAGGATTTATCTGCAAAAATAGATAAAGAAGTTTAAAAGAAAACAGATATTTTATATGGAGAGTGTTAACATTAAAGAACTTAATGACCGCATTCAGAAGGAAAGCTCTTTCGTCGATCTCCTCACTATGGAAATGGGGAAAGTGATTGTGGGCCAGAAATCTCTGGTGGAGAATCTTCTTATCGGCCTTCTGGCGAACGGGCATATTCTTCTGGAAGGTGTGCCTGGACTGGCAAAAACATTGGCCATAAATACATTGGCTTCAGCCGTAGACGCGAAGTTCAGCCGTATTCAGTTTACTCCGGACCTGCTCCCTGCCGATGTCATCGGTACGCTGATATACTCCCAGAAGAGTGAGCAGTTCCAGATCAAGAAAGGTCCGATATTCGCGAACTTCGTCCTTGCCGACGAGATCAACCGTTCTCCGGCTAAGGTTCAGTCAGCCCTGCTTGAGGCTATGCAGGAGAGACAGGTGACCATCGGTGACGAGACATTCAAGCTGCCTGAGCCGTTTCTTGTCATGGCGACCCAGAACCCGATCGAACAGGAGGGTACATACCCGCTCCCCGAGGCGCAGGTCGACCGTTTCATGCTGAAGGTGGTGGTAAGCTATCCGAAGAAGGAGGAGGAAAGGCTGATAGTCAGGATGAACAATACCGGCGAGTTTCCGAAGGCCAGCCCGATACTCAAGCCGGAGGACATCATCCGTGCAAGACAGGTAGTCAAGGATGTCTACATGGACGAGAAGATAGAAAGATATATCGTGGACATAGTCTATGCTACGAGAACGCCGCAGGATTACAGCCTCGGGAAGCTTGCCAACCTCATCTCATACGGAGCTTCACCACGTGCAAGTATTTCACTTTCAATGGCATCCAAGGCATATGCATTCATAAAGAGAAGGGGATATGTAATACCTGAGGACGTGAGGGCGGTCTGCAACGAGGTGCTCCGCCACAGGATAGGCCTCACATACGAGGCGGAGGCCGAGAACGTAACGACCGAGAACATCATAGCCGAAATAATCAACGCAGTAGAGGTTCCATAATGGAAAGCAGAAGTGCAAACGACCTGCTCAGGAAGGTCAGGAAGATCGAGATCAAGACCCGTGCTCTTTCTCACCAGATATTCGCAGGAGAGTATCATTCCGCTTTCAAGGGTCGGGGAATGGCTTTCAGTGAAGTGCGCGAGTACCAGTACGGGGATGACGTGCGCAATATGGACTGGAATGTCACCGCACGTCTGAGGTCTCCTTATGTGAAAGTGTTCGAAGAGGAAAGGGAGCTTACTGTAGTCTTGCTGATAGATGTCAGCAGATCAGGACTATTCGGGACTGCAGGAATGACCAAGAACGATCTGATAGCCGAGATCGCGGCCGTGCTCTCCTTTTCCGCCATAATCAATAACGACAAGGTCGGGGCCCTCTTTTTCAGCGACAAGGTGGAGAAGTTCATCCCTCCGAAGAAGGGCCGGAGCCACCTTCTCCATATTGTACGTGAGATCATTGAACTTAAGCCGGAATCCGACAGGACTGATATAGGGGAGGCGCTCCGGTATCTGACCAACGCGATCAAGAAAAGATGCACTGCTTTCCTGTTGTCCGACATGCTGGACGTCAACCAGGACGGTACCCCGAGATATGAGGATGCGCTGAAGGTTGCGGCGGGACGTCATGACTTGTCTGTGATTGAAGTGTACGATCCCCGTGAGAGGATGCTTCCCGATATCGGGCTTGTGCACATCAAGGATTCCGAGTCGGGAGCCAGTGCGTGGGTCAATACGTCCAGGAAGATGCGGCGCAGGTATGCCGAGTGGTTCGAGACAGTATCGCGGTCGGCGGAGAAACTGTTCAACAAGTACAGTATCGACAATGTGGGCATATCTACGGACGATGATTATGTCAAGGGGCTTATGGCCTTCTTCCAGAAAAGGTGATGCCAGGTGGATTAAACTGTTGAAGTACAATGAAGAAAATGATATTCTTGCCGGCTGCTCTGCTCGGCCTTTTTTTCTCTGCCGCTTATGCGGAAGACGCTCCGGTGCAGGGCCGTTCCGGGATAGTGGAGGTAAGCGGATCGTTCCTGTCCCCGCTCCAGGAGAGGGATTCGGTCCTTATTGCAGACCAGCTCCGGTACGGGTTCCGTCTGGAGGGTGTAGAGGAAGGGACGGGATTTGCCTTTCCGGATTATTCCAAGGGCTTCAGGGACAGCGTGGAGGTCGTGTCTCCATGGGTTCTGGATACATTGGATTTCAGGAAGGGCAGGAAAGGCGCTCCCGGTGTGTTCACACTGGAGGGCAGTGTTGTCATAACTTCTTTCGACGAGGGTAAATATATGCTCCCTCCTATTTCTGTCTTGAGGCATGGGGTGTCGGGTGATGTAGACACCCTTGTTTTCAATCCGCAGGTGCTGGAAGTGAAGACGATACCGGTTGATACGGCCACATTCGAGATTCACGACATTAAGGGACAGATCCGTTATCCTCTGACTTTCAGGGAGATCCTTCCGTATCTGGCTGGTGCACTTGTGCTGGCGGCCCTCATTGCCATAGCCGTGTATATGATTTTGAAGCGCAGGAAGGCCGGCCTTTCCGGACTGCTCCGGAAGGAGCCTGCACATATCGTGGCCTTGAGGAAGCTCGACCATCTCAGGGGGAACAAGTACTGGGCTGCGGACAAGCAGAAACTTTTCTATTCGGGGATTACAGACGCCCTGCGCGAGTATATAGTGTCCCGTTACGGCGTTTCGGCGATGGAGATGACCACCAAGGAGATTTTCGACGGCCTTTCAGGCAAGGATATCCCTGCAGACCTGTTTGACGAGGCCAGAAGCCTGTTCGAGAGGGCGGATTTCGTGAAGTTCGCGAAATATGTGGCAACGGATGAGGAGAACGCCTCCGCCGTACCTGCAGCCGTGCGCTTCGTGACACAGACCTACCAGACGGAAATAGATACGGAAAACGCTCCAGGGCAGGAGTCTGGCGAGGACGGCCCTGCAAAGGTGCAGAAAGGGTCAGTCGCTCCGGAGAAGTCACAGAAGTTTCAGAATAAATAAGAGGAAAAAATGTTTTTCGAATACCCGAAAATACTTTTCTTAGAGATAATCCCGGTATTGCTTATACTGCACTACCTCTATATCGAGCTGGCGGAGCGCCGTCCGCACCTCAGGGTTTCGGTTGTCACCCCGTGGAAGCTGTCCGGCGGCTCCGTCCTGGGCTGGATGCGGCACTTCCCGTTCGTGCTCAGGACCCTGGCCCTTGTGATGATAATCATAGCGATGGCGCGCCCGCGCTCCTCCGAGGCCATGGAGAAGGTCGACACTGAAGGTATCGACATAATGCTTACCATGGACGTTTCCACCAGTATGCTGGCCCGGGATTTCAAGCCTGACCGCATAAGTGCGGCAAAGGACATAGCCATAGAATTCATATCGCAGAGGCCTTCCGACAGGATAGGGATAGTGGTGTTTGCCGGGGAGAGCTATACGCAGTGCCCCCTCACTACGGACAGGTCCACCCTTATCAACCTGATGAAGGAAGTCCAGACAGACCTTATTGAGGACGGTACGGCCATAGGGAACGGACTTGCTACGGCAGTGGCGAGGCTCAAGGACTCTGATGCAAAGAGCCGCGTGGTGATACTCCTCACTGACGGTGTGAACAACCGTGGTGAAATCACGCCGCAGACAGCGGCCGAGATAGCCAAGACCTACGGTGTCAGGGTCTATACCATAGGGGTCGGTGCCATGGGGACCGCCCCCTATCCTGTGATGACACCGTGGGGTGTCGATGTCCAGAATGTCCGGGTGGAGATTGATGAGGACCTGCTTTCCGAGATAGCGGAGGCCACCGGCGGCCGCTACTTCAGGGCTACCGACAACACCAAGCTCATGGAGATCTACAGCGAGATAAACAAGATGGAGAAGGCCCGCACCACTATCGACAGCTTCCCGGTATACCAGGAGCTTTTCGGCCGTTATGCTCTGGTGGCGCTGATTGCCCTGATCCTCGAGATAATATTCAAGATATTTGTAATAAGGAGATTGCCATAACGAGGGAGGATAGCGATGATCAATTTTGCACAGGCACAATACCTTTTCCTGATATTGCTGATTCCGTTTTTCTTTGTAGCGTATGCCCTTCTGCTGCATATGAAAAAGAAGAAGATCCGCAGGCTTGGGGATCCTGCGCTTGTTTCCATGCTCATGCCGTCGGTGTCGAAGGCAAAGGGCTGGTGGAAGGTGGTGATGTTCTCGATTGCATTCTTTTTCTTCTCCATAGGGATGTCAAGGCCGCAGATCGGGGCGAAACTCAAGGAGCACAGTACAGAGGGCGTAGAAATAATGATAGCCCTGGACGTCTCCAACTCCATGCTTGCTCAGGACTATTCGCCTGACAGGCTTGACAGGGCGAAGCTGGCCATATCACGGCTGGTGGACAAGCTCAGGGACGACCGGATAGGGCTGATTGTCTTTGCCGGGAGTTCGTTTGTGCAGCTTCCTATCACCACAGACTATGTTTCGGCGAAGATGTTCCTCAATTCCATTTCCACTGAGTCTGTCCCTATACAGGGGACCGCTATGGGGGATGCAATCAACACGGCGATAAGGAGTTTCAGCGCCCAGAGCGAGAAAAGCCGGGCGATAATAGTCATCACGGACGGGGAGAACCACGAGGATGACCCTGTGGCGGCAGCGAAGCAGGCGTTCGACATGGGGATACGTGTATATACCATAGGTGTCGGGTCACCTGAAGGCGAGCCTATCCCTATGAACGGGGAACTGCTGAAGGACAAGGACGGCAATATAGTGGTGACCAAGCTTGACGAGGCCGTCCTCAAGGATGTGGCCAGTGCCGGCGGCGGTGTGTATGTGAAAGCCGGAAACAGCGAATTCGGACTCAACCCCATAGTGGACAGCATCAAGCAGATGGATGAGGAGAAGTTCAGTTCGGTGGTCTTCGAGGAGTTCGACGAGCAGTATATGTACTTTTTTGCCATTGCGTTGGTATTCTTTATAATAGAGATGCTGATAGGGGAGAGGCGCACCGGACGTCGTTTGTTCAACTGATCACGTAAAAAGGACAATTATTTATGGGCATGTCAATAAAATATCTGTTCATGGCGCTTGTCTGCTCCGCCGCCTTCTGCCTGCCGGCAGCGTCACAGAATGCGGACCGGAGGGATGTGCGCAGGGGTAACCGCGATTTCAGGAAAGAGGACTACAAGGCGGCCGAGATAGATTACCGGAAGGCCCTTGTGAAGGATTCCACCTCGTTCGCCGCAGGCTATAACCTGGGCAATACTCTCTACAGGATGGAGGACAGGGAGCAGGCAGGGAAAATCTACGACAGGCTGAAAGAGACCGCTGATACTTCACCGTATGCCGCTGACTATTATTACAATGTCGGCAATGTTGTCGCCGGCGCCGAGAACTGGCAGGCTGCGGTGGACGCATACCGGCAGGCCCTTCTGAGGAATCCGTCCGATATGGATGCAAAAGAGAATTACATCTATGCAAAACAGAAACTGAAGGACCAGCAGAATCAGCAGAACCAGCAGAATCAGGACAACCAGGATAACAAAGAAAACCAGGACCAGCAGGACCAGGACAATCAGAACCGGGACGACCGGAATGACCAGGACGATAACCAGAATCAGAATAACCAGGACCAGAATCAGGACCGGAATGACGGTCAGGGCCAGCAGGGGCAGCAGCCCAAGATAACGCCTCAGGCCGCCCAGCAGATGCTCCAGGCCATCCAGGCCAAGGAGAAGGAGACCCAGGATAAGGTGAACAAGGAGAAGGCCCAGGTGCTCAAGTCAAGACAGAAAGAGAAGAATTGGTAAAGGAGAACAATATATGAGAAGGCTGACAGCTATATTATTTTCTATAATTGCGGCGGCAGCGGCCATGCAGGCTCAGACATCCATGAGGGTGGACGCGCCCAATGTGGTTGCCGCTGACGAGCAGTTCAACGTCACATTCATCCTTGAGGGGGAGGATGCTCCGTCGGATTTCCAGTGGAGCCAGGGGGATGACTTCCAGCTGATATGGGGGCCGCAGGAAGGACGTTCGACCAGCCTGCAGATAATCAACGGGAAGAGGACACGTTCGTCCCAGTTTACATACACTTATATTCTCATGCCTAAAAAGGCGGGGACATTTACACTGCCCAGGGCTACGGCAAAGGTCAAGGGCAGGGAGATCACTTCGTCAGGGATATCTGTCGAGGTGGTGTCCGGATCTTCTTCCGGAGGGCGCGGACAGGCTTCTCCATCCGGAGGAAGGCAGCCGTCCGATAACGTGACAGGTATTTCGGATGATGACATTTTCCTCAGGCTGACCCTGAGCAGGACGGATGTCGTGGTCGGTGAGCCCATAACCGCCACGCTGAAGCTTTACCAGAGGGTCAATATCGCAGGATTCGAGGATGCCAGATTCCCTTCTTTCAACGGGTTCTGGAGCCAGGAGGTGGAAGCTCCGACTAATATCGAGTTCAGACGGGAAAATTACAACAACCAGATATACAATACCGCTGTCCTGCGTAAATACGTGCTTATCCCGCAGCAGACAGGAACCATAAATATCGATCCTGCAGAGCTGGTCTGCCTTGTGAACATCAGGATCTCCTCTTCTGGAGGGGCAAGTATATTTGACGGATTCTTCGATGATTACAGGACCATACGCAAGCGCGTCACCTCGTCTTCGTATAGGGTGAATGTCTCCCCGCTTCCTTCCGGGGCCCCTGCTTCGTTCGGCGGTGGTGTCGGCAAGTTCACGATTTCCGCGAAGATGAGCAAGGATTCGCTTACGACGCATGAGGCATCGTCCCTGCTTGTGACGGTTTCCGGAAAGGGGAACGTATCCCTTCTCGAAGCCCCTAAGGTGAATTTCCCGCCGGATTTCGAAGTGTATGACACCAAGACTTCGGAGAATACGTCCAAGGCTTCCGGAGGAACCTCAGGAAGCAAGGTATACGAATTTCCGTTCATCCCGAGAAGCCACGGGGACTTTACGATAGAACCGATAAAATACTCATATTTCGATATCGATGCGGGAAAATATGTGACCCTGTCTACCGGACCGATAGACCTTCATGTGAAAAAGGGAAGGGGCCAGGAGCAGGAGCCCGGTGCGGCTGTCTCTCCGCTTCCGTCTGTAAACCGGCAGGGGGTCAAGAGCATAGGTGAGGATGTAAGGTACATCCATACCAAGCTCCCGTCCCTTTCCTCCAAGGGGGAGTTTTTCGTGGCATCGTCACTGTTCTGGATACTGTCTGCAGCTGTGCTGCTGGCTGGAGTCCTGTTGTGGGCCATATTCATGAGGATTGCGGCCAGACGGGCCGACATCGTCGGGACCAAGACCCGAAGGGCCACAAAAATGGCCATGAAAAGGCTCAAGGCTGCGGAAAACTACCTTGACCAGAACCTTTATTCCGCTTTTTATGAGGAACTTCATAAGGCCGTGCTCGGCTTCATATCTGACAAACTGAATATTTCTGTAGCTGACTTCTCAAAAGAGAAGATCTCGGAGACGCTGCTTTCCGGCGGGGTCGACAGCTCCCTGGTCAGTTCCCTTATAGGGATAATCGATGCGTGCGAGTTCGCCCGTTATTCTCCGGATGCGGGACATGAGGCCATGAAGAACCATTATAGGGAGGCCCTGGATGTGATTTCGTCAATAGATTCAAGCATGAAGAACAAGAAAAGCCATAAGGCATCCGGAACGGCTGTGGCAGCTGTCGTGCTGATGCTTTCGTTACCTTCCGTGGCAGAAGCCTCGAATGACAGCTATGTTGATTCCCTGTGGACTTCGGCGGCACAGTCCTATGCGGACGGACAATGGGAGGATGCCCTGTCAGTTTTCAGTGCCATAGACAGGCTCGGGCTCGAGTCGCCGTACCTGTACTGCAATATCGGTGACGCTTATTTTAAACTTTCCGATTATCCGCATGCGGTACTTTACTATGAGCGTGCCCTGAAGCTGGATCCCTCATGCTCTGATGCAAGGTACAACCTTCAGGTTGTCTCTGGGCTTGTTCAGGACAAGATAGACCCTGTTCCCGAATTCATCCTTAAGAATTGGGCCAGGGCCGTATGTTATATCCTGGATTCCAATGCATGGGCGTGGCTGTCAATAGCCTTCCTTGCAGTTACTGTCGCGATGGTCCTGGTATTTCTCCTTGCCGGGTCTGCCGCAGCCAGGAAAACAGGCTTTGCACTGGCCGTGGTGTTCCTGCTGGTCACCATATCGTCGTTCTCTTTCTCCGTATGGCAGAAGAACGACTACATGAGGGCTGACGGGGCTGTGGTCATGGTGCCTGTCACTTCCGTCAAAAGCTCGCCTTCTGAGGAGGTCTCCAAGGACCTGTTCATACTCCATGAGGGCACGAAAGTGACAATCCTGGATGCCGTAGGCGACTGGAGGAACATCGAACTTGCCGACGGACGGCAGGGCTGGATACATTGTGATGATATAGAAGTCATTTAACAATAATTTATTACAGATTTGTACGCAGGAGGGATTTTCTGTATTTGAATTGTTTTTATTTTTGCATGATAAATACAGGAAATGGAAGGTAATAAACTTGCCGAAGCGATAAGACACGGTGATACGGTCGCTTTTGAAATGTTTTTCAGGGCCGAATATCTCAACGTCGTGTCCTTTTTGTCGAAGTATATGAAAGACAGCTATATGGCACAGGACATAGCTCAGGACTCATTTGTGCAGCTGTGGAAGACCCGTGACAGGGTGGACTCAGGCAAAAATCTCCGTTCATATGTTTTTACCATAGCAAGAAATTTGGCAATCAACAGGATGCAGCTGAAGTCATACAGGCGTAAGGAGAGCATGTCCGATCCGGCTGTAAGATTGCGTATAGAGGCTCTTTCCCATCCATCCGTGACGGCCCGTATTGAAGGGCTCGAACTTTCCGCCCTCATAAAGAAAGTGTATTCTGAACTTCCGGACAGTGTGCTTGAGAGCTTTGTCATGAACAGGGAACTTGGCATGACATATAAAGAGATTGCAGACAAAAGGGGTATTTCCCAGAAGTCGGTAGAATACCATATAAGAATTGCATTGCAGGCGTTCCGTTCAAGACTCAAGGATTATATTCTGATGGCTGCATTCATTTTCAATATCCTGGCCAGATGAATTTTTATCAGGGTAAAAGCAGTATTGGAATGTAATGTACATAAAACCGTAATATTTTATAATGGAAAAAGAACTGATCCGGAAATATGTAAGAGGGGAGCTGGACGGCAGGGAGCTGGCTGAGGTGGAGGCTGCCCTTCAGCAGGATGCCTCCGCAAAAGAGTATTTTGCGGAGGTCCTTGCGGAAGACGCGTTCTCTTCTATGCCTGACAGGTTCTATTCCGGGACCGACTTCCAGGAGAAAATACTTCCCGGGACAGGAGCAGGCCGCAGCCGTCTGGGGATACTGGCCGGGCGTATGCTTAGGGTTGCGGTAGTTGTCGCTGCGGTTCTTTTTGTACCTCTGGCCATATATGAAATCATGAGGATCCATGACGGGTATTACGACGAGTCCAGGACGGTATTCCTTTCGGGCGCGCCTATGGAATCCGACAGGGAGCCTGAAATAACGCAGTGCGTCAAAGCCGGGGTCAGAGGCATGGTGGAGCTCCCTGACGGCAGCCAGGTATGGCTGAACAGTGATTCTGAAATATCCTTCCCGGCCAGGTTCGACTCTTCCGCAAGGCTTGTTAGCCTGAAGGGTGAGGCGTATTTCAAGGTGAAGAAGGACCAGGCCAGGCCGATGTTCATCGAATGCAGGAACAACATTCTCGTGAAAGTTACGGGGACTGAATTCAATATAACCTCATATGACAATGACGACAGCTTCAACCTCTTGCTCGTCTCCGGCCATCTGAGTGTCGAGGACCGCTCGAGCGGCAGGACTTATTCCGTGAGGCCGTCCCAGCAGCTTACATTGTTCGATGACAGCGAGATGGAGCCGGTGAAATCCTCTCCTGTAGTCAAGGACAAGACCGCCTGGAAAGAGGGGCGCCTCGTGTTTGATGATACCGCTATGCCCGAGGTGATAAATCGCCTGGAGCGCTGGTTCGGGATAGATATCGTGGTAAAGGATGACAGGCTGCTGGACTACAGTTTTACGGCCACTTTCACGACAGAGTCCGTCACCAGGGTGTTCGATATACTCAAGCTGTCATCTTCCATGGATTATGAGATCAAGGACAATGTAGTCAAGGTCTGGATCTGAGCCCTTTGGGGCATATCCGGTCTGGTAAAGCTGTAAAAAATACTGTTTTTTTTCAGGGGCTGGGGACGTTTGCCTTGTAATAACAGTATAACTACTATTAACTGTAACTATGTTGACAACTTTATTTGACCGGTGCCAGCGCCTTTTATGCACTTTGGCTATACTTGTGGCGATGGCTGTACTTGGCCGCTTTTCCTATGCGGCATCCGGGTATCCCGGAATGTTCACGCAGTCTGACGAAGTTTCCGTGTCTTTTTCCGACACACCTCTTTCTGAGGCATTGAAGGAACTTCAGGACAAGACTTCATTCACATTTGTATACAACAATTCGATTGTCAATGCCAGGGCGCGGGTCACTGCAAAGGCCGACCATCAGACGCTTGCAACTGTGCTTGGGGAGATTCTCGGCCCTCTTGACCTGGCCTGGACGGTCATGGACAAGCAGATTGTAATTTACCCTGGCACCGAGCAGGAAAGGAAGCCTGTCAAGGTTACCGGCAGCATCAAGGACGCGACGGGGGGCCCGGTAATAGGTGCTGCAGTGACCCTTAAAGGGACCAATATGGGTGTCCTTACCGATGCCGGTGGAAATTTTTCCATAACTACAGTTGAGGGTTCCATACTTGTGGTTGCCTCTCTCGGATATGAGACACAGGAGGTCACCGTCGGGAAAAGCTCAAGGCTGTTCGTGACCATGAAAGAGGACTATCAGCAGCTGGATGATGTGGTGGTTATCGGATATGGTCAGCAGAAGAAGGTCAACCTTACAGGCTCTGTTGCAGTGAGGGAGATGGATGAGATGGAGAACCAGCCTCTGACGAATGCTTCGCATGCCCTGTATGCCATGCCCGGGCTTTATATCAACACCGCTTCCAGAAAAGCCGGAAGTGATGCCGCCACAATAAGGATAAGGGGCGTGGGGACATTGAGCAATTCCAGCCCTATGATTCTTGTAGACGGAATGGAATATTCCCTGGATGAGATAAATCCGCATGACATAGAGTCGATAACAGTCCTCAAGGATGCGTCGGCATCCATCTACGGTTCCAAGGCAGCGAATGGCGTGATCCTCATAACGACCAAGCAGGCCAGAATAGGGGCCCCTGTAGTGAAACTCTCCGCAAATGTAGGCGTCCAATATGCCACCCGTCTGCCTGACGTGGTGACAGACCCTATCCAGTACATGAGGATGAGGAACCAGGCGGAACTCAACGAAGGAAAGCTCAGTGTGACTTATGCTGAAGATGATATCCTTGAATATCAGGAAGGTATGAAACATGACCCGTACACATATCCGGCATCTGACTGGTATGACCTGTGCTTCCGGCCGGGAATCCTGCAGCAGTACAATGCCAACATATCTGGAGGGACAGAAGGAATCAACTATTCCGTTTCACTCGGATATCAGAACCAGCGTGGCATTATGATAGCGAACGATGATATGGAAAGGTTCTCATGGGATATCAAACTGAATTCCCAGGTGACAAAAAGGCTCCGCGTCGGTGTGGGTATCGTCGGTAATCTTAGGTATAACACCGAACCTATCTACGGGGTGTCCACTACCATGAATGTCATAAACCGTGCCCTCCCTATATTCGGGGCCCAGCTTCCTGACGGGAAATACCTTTCTTCATGGCTTTCCACCCCTGGCCGCAACAATATTGAAAATCCTTTGATGGAACTTAAAGAAGGACGGATCAGACGCCAGTACCAGCGTTTCCTGGCAAAACTCAATGTTCAGTATGAGCTGCCATGGGGCATCAAATACAACGCCAATCTCGGATATGTGAAGGCAGACCATTGGTCCAAGAATTTCAAGCACGCAATGTATACTTATAATCCCAAGACCATGGAAAAACATCCGTTCAGTGCTTACGTGTCTGTGAAGGACTGGGATAACAATGTTATCAATTTCACTTTCTACAACACCCTTTCCTGGGGCAAGAGTTTCAAGGGGAACCACAACTTTAATATAATGCTCGGTTCAGAGTATAAGAGGTATGACTCCAAGAATTTCCAGGCCGGCAAGCGTGACTATTTCAATAATCAGCTGGATGCTCTCACTCCAGGGTCGAATATGAATGAGATTACCGGTGGCCAGTCCCTGGAACTCCTGTCATCGTATTTTGGAAGGCTTACCTATGACTATAAAGAGAAGTACCTGGTCGACATCACAGCACGGTATGACGGTTCTTCGAAGTTCGCCAGGGGGAACAGGTGGGCTTTCTTCCCCGCCGTGTCGTTGGGATGGAGAATAGACAAGGAAGGATTCATGAGGAATGCACACCAGATCGATATGCTGAAGCTCAGGGGTTCCATAGGACAGATGGGCAACCAGTCTATAGGTAATTACGAATATCTGATGTCGGTTGTCGCGAGCAGTTCCTATAATTACAGTTTTGATGATGTCCTTCAGGGGGGGGCTGCCATAAATGACTTTGTTGATAGTGGAATCTCCTGGGAGACTACCACTTCATACAATATAGGAGCCGACCTTGCGGCTTTTGACAACAGATTGACTTTCAGTGCCGACCTCTATAAGAAAATAACTACGGGCATTCTTCGGGATGTCCAGATTCCGGCCCAGATAGGCAATCTCAACGGCCCGAAGCAGAATATCGGTGTCGTCGCGAACGACGGTATTGAGCTGGCTCTCCAGTGGAGGGACGATTTCAAGGATTTCCATTACTCTATAGGAGGTAACTTCTGTTACAACAAGAACATCGTTGTCAATCTTGACGGCCAGGAGTATATCACTGATTTCAGGATCATCAAGGAGGGCTATCCTATCGATTCATGGTATCTCTACCAGGCTGACGGATTCTATAACAGCTATGAGGAGATTGAAAATTCAGTCACTGTGGGGAACGGCGTCAAACCGGGATATATCCGGTATAAAAATCTTGATGGCGACGATGACATCGACAATGATGACCGTGCTGTCTGCGGCAACCTAACCCCGAGCATCACATATGCATTCAATTTCTCCATCGGATGGAAAGGCATTGAACTTTCTGCCCAGTTTCAGGGCGTAGCCGATGTATGTACATATCTTTCCGGTAACCTGGCTGCTCCTTTCTGGAATGGTGCAGGTGTCCTGAAAGAATGGATAACGGATGCATGGACCCCTGAAAATCCGGACTCCCGTCTCCCTATTCTCCATACTGCCACCGGAGCACCTGAAATGCATGACTACAAGAACACCCAGTGGCTCTATGATGCATCGTATCTGCGGTGTAAGCAGCTGCAGCTCGCTTGGTCCCTGCCTCAGCGCTGGATCAGCCATGTGGGAATGAGCAGATGCCAGGTGTTTGTCAATGGAGAAAACCTTTTCACATTCTCTCCTCTGAAGATGTGGGACCCGGAGATGGATCTCTCTTCAACAAACATAATCCAGTATCCATCACTTATGACAGTCAACTTCGGATTCAATATAACATTTTGATGACATTATGGATATGAAATTTATATATAGATACATGGCTGTGGTGGCCGTATCAGCTGCCGCCATCGCATGCAACCTCGAGACCGTCCCTCACGACAAGTATACAGTAGAGACATTTTGGCAGACAGAAGAAGGGGCCGAGGCAGCAATGACAGGATGCTACAATGTCCTTTCTTACTCAGGGCTGTTCGGAGGCTCGACTCCTCTGCTTGAGGAAACCTGCTCCCCGAATGCCTACAACTACAACAATTCCGGCGGATGGAACGTGATTGCCCTCGGCACACATACAAAGAACAGTACCGGGATTATCGAGACGCGCTGGGAACATTGCTATGAAGGCATAGGCCGGTGCAATACGCATTTGAACAGATTGCCGGATGCAGCGGTTTCGGAAGAGCGAAAGGCCACTATGGAGGGTGAAGCCAAATTCTTGAGGGCCTTGTATTACTATATGCTGGTTACCTACTACAACGGTGTCCCTCTTATCCTGGACGAGCCGGAGTATAGCCATGGCTCCCTGCCAAGATCGTCCAGGGAAGATGTCGTCAATGCCATTATTTCAGATCTTGATGACGCTGAACGTCTTCTGGACTGGAAGTGGGCAGGCTCTGATCAACAGGGCCGCGTCACCAAAGGCGCCGCCATGGCCTTGAAGGCAAGGCTCCTTCTTTTCGAGGCAAGTCCTCTGCTCAATCCGTCCGGAGAAGTATCCAGATGGCAGAATGCTGCTGATGCAGCCATGGAAATTATCGATAACGAGACGGCTGCAGGATATGACCTTTATTCAGACTACAGGAAAATGTTCCTTCCGGAGAATGAGCACAACTGCGAGTGTGTCTTTAATATTGAATTCTCAAAAACGAAGAATACGCCGAGCAATACATTCAATACTTTCTGTATACAGTACAGGAACAATGCCCCGCTTCTCGGGCTTGTGGAGGCCTATGAAAATCAGCCTGGCAGCAGAGCAGGAACAGGACAGTATGTTGGCCTTGACCCGAGATTCTATGCTACAAACTTCTATCCGGGAAGCACTTTCCTCGGGAAAGAGAATTGCTCTGCTTCTGAAATATGCCAGTTCACAGGGTTTGCCCATAAGAAACTTTCAATATATGATGAACAGGGACGGGACCCGGATGACGGCATCGGTGAGACCAATTATATGTTTATACGTTATGCGGATGTTCTGCTGATGTTTGCCGAGGCGCAGAATGAAGTGGAGGCAAGCCCGTCAAATGCTGTGTATGATGCTTTGAACCGTGTGAGACGCAGGGCAGGGATGCCTGAGTATAGCTACGGTGAACTTGATAAGGCCGGAATGAGGGAGGCCATACGGCACGAAAGAAGAATCGAATTTGCCGGTGAAGGATTGTACTATAATGATATAAGGCGCTGGAAAACTGCTGAGACCGTAATGAACGGCCCGATAGAGGATTATGCAGGCAATGCCTTGGCGGTGCGCTATTTCGACCCTGACAGGGATTACTGGTGGCCGATACCGGAAAACCAGATACTTCTTAACGATGCGCTTAAACAGAACCCTAACTATTAAATAACATATAGTCATGAAAAAGAACAGAAAAATCATTTCAATAGTATCTGCAGGGATGCTTTTCCTGTCCCTTGCGGCAGTATCATGTACAAAAGCTGTAGAAAGGGACGAGCCTGATAATCCAGGCAAGGGTGATGAAGAACAGGCCGTGACCCCTCCGGCAAAACCGGGTCCGATAACCAAGACCCCGGCATCATTGGAGTGTGTCGGAGGGTCGCAGTTCCAGTTCTCTGTCGCAGCCGTAGAAGGGGCTGATTCGTATGAGTGGACTATCGTGGCAGACCATAAGGATAATATATGGATTGTAGCAGGTCAGAATACGAATGCCATTACTGTCGAAGTCACTGAGAAAGCGTGCGAAATTCCGGCAAATACGGTTTCTGTCGTCGCAGTCAACAAAGTCGGGAAGAGCGATGCGATGTCATTTGGCGTAGCACTGACGGTTACAGCCAAGTCCGACTATAACACCAAACTGTACGGCAATAAGGAGTGGATGGTCGAGAACTGCCGCGAAGACGGCGAAGACGGAACCCTCGGCCGCACTGTCGATATAGTCAATTCCGGAAGTACCCTCGATGAGAGCGTGCTCCAGAGACTCAACGAAGTCCAGGGACGCTACTATACCTGGTATGAGGCCATGACAGGAATACCCGGATGTACTCCGGAGCAATGCCCGTATGTGCCGGGGTATAAAGGAACGGATGCTGTCGGTAAGGAATTCACCCTCGATGGCGGAGAAAGCGAGTTGGGTGCCCAGATCCAGGGATGCTGTCCTGAAGGATGGCATATCGCCAACGGCAACGACTGGTGGGATCTGCTTCAGGCTGTCAAGGCGGAATATAATGTTCCGGATGATTTCGTGCAGGGCGGCTATAAATTTAATGGAGGACATGACGGCAAGCCTGAAAATGCGCCGACAAAAGAGTCGTTCTATCTGAACGGATGTACTGTCAAGAATATGGGCAATGTCGGTGCATGGCTCCGCGGAGGCAATGGTATCATTTCTGAAGGTGGTGTCTGGGAGAATGACGTTACGGAAGCTTCCGATGCTGGTGAAATGCTTGCATTATTTGTATCCGGGGCCGATCAGGTAGGGTTCAATTGGTATCCACTTGCTTATTTTAAGAGTGACGGATCATTTAACTATACAAATTGTCTTGGCCGTTATGGGTATGTCTGGTTTATTGGACAACAGGATGAAAATTATGCTCGCTCTCTTTGCATTAGCGGAAGAAGTATGAATCTTTCCATGATGAATACTAAGCGTAGCGAAGCCGAAAAATCCGCTGCCCTTCAGGTAAGATGCGTTAAGAACTATTGATGGAAATGACAAGGATTATTTTCGGATTCGTGATATCCCTCCTGACTCTGGCAGGATGTTCCAAGGAAGAGGAGCTGCCTCCTTTCATTCCGTGGAATCCTGACGATCAGGAGGAAGAGACCATAAGTCTGGACGATGCCACCCGGGTGATGATCCTGCCGGAGCAGGCCGGAGGAAAGGTCGTCATGGTGGATGAACCGACAGGCAGGATAGCATGGGAGTGGAAGCCGGAGGACAGCGGACTGTCATCTTCAGAGGCAAAATGGTTCAATCTTCCGGACGAGGCGAAACCGGTGCTCGACAAGACATGCCTGCTCGTGACGGCTTCCGGCGGGGGAGTGGCTCTGATACGGATTTCGGACAAAAAGGCCCTGTTCTATGCCAACCCGGGCGGCAACCCGCACTCTGCGGAGATTCTTCCGGATAAAGCCATTGCAGTGGCTTCAAGCACCGGAAACAAGCTTACATTGTATAAATATGACCCGGATTCTCCGTATGTCCCGGCCCCTGTGGAGACATATGTCCTGCCGGACGGGCACAATGTGGTATGGGACGGCATCCGCAAATGTTTATGGAGCGCGTCTGTATCGACGCTCTACAGATACAGTTATGACGGTATTGACAGTGAGAATCCTCTTTCTCAGACAGATTCATATGATCTTCCGACCGGTAACAGCGGCTGCCATGATTTGCAGCCGGTATACGGGGAAGATGCCCTGTATGTTACTTCTGTCCAGAATGTCTACCGGTTTGATTGCCGTTCAATGGCGTTCAGTGAAGTCGACTGTTTCGTGAAAGCCAACCTGAAAAGCATTTCTTCCGGTCCGGAAGGGTATCCGACCATAGTCATGCGCCCGACTTCATCGTCATGGTGGTCGGCGGAGGTGTGCGATGTGGCCGGGAACAGGCTTTTCAACAGGATCGGTTATCAGATCTATAAGGCACGCTGGTATGTTGACAACCCGTTCGGGTATCCTGACGGGCAGACTTTATAGGTCTGTTCCAGATTATGTGCACGGATCACGGATGTTTCCATCCGCTGCCTGAAGTTTTGATGCAAGAATCTGTTTTGTGAATTTTAATATGAATTTTCAAAACAGATTCTGAATTTCAGACAGCTTAAAAAGCAATATCATGAAAATCAGATCAGCGATTGTTAATGTGTTTCTGCTGTCTTCAGCAGTTATGTCGGGACAGATAAGGCAGTCTGAGCCGATAATACCGGTATATCCGCAGCTGGAGGACCCTGAATCATTCTCTATGATAATGTTCGGTGACCCCCAGAGTTATGTCAAGTTTTCAGCGACACAGCCGCTATTCGACCTGCAGACTGCGTGGATAGCACAGAATGCAGAAAGGCTCAATGTGATGACGGCCCTTATTACAGGAGATCTCGTAGAACAGAACAACAAACTCATAGCAGGAGGACTGCCGAACTTCCAGAACGGGACACAGACCTCACGCCAGCAGTGGGAGGCCATTTCGCATTCTTTATCATACCTGGACGGCAAAGTGCCGTACATAGCCTGCCAAGGGAACCATGATATAGGATATATATCAGCGGAGCATCGCTATTCCCAGATGCCTGACTATATATATCCTGAACGTAATCCCGAAAATATGAAGCATCTTGTGGCGACTGCCCCGAACTGGCAGAACATACATACCCTTGAAAATGCCGCCTTTGAGTTCAATGACGTGAATTGGGGCAGGCTGCTCATAGTCGCTATGGAGTTTGCCCCGCGCGATGAAATCCTGCAGTGGGCATCAGACCTCATATCAAAGCCTGAATATGCAGACCACAAGGTAATCATTTTCGTACATTCGTTCATCCTGCATGACGGGACCCGCATAAAGAGCGAGAAATACAAGGTCGCACCATGCAACTGGCCTCAGGCGGTATGGGACAAGCTTGTCTACCCGTCGAAAAATATCGCATTGGTGCTTTGCGGCCATACCGGGGTCCCTCCTGAAATCGCGGCAGGCAGCGATGTGTGCGATACCGACTACAGCTGTACTTGCGGATTCCGGGTGGACCCTGCCGCGGACGGCCATCTTATTCCGCAGATGATGTTCAACTCCCAGACCAATGACGGACAGTGGTATGGGAATGGGGGTGACTGCTGGTTGCGCATACTTGAGTTCAAGCCGGACGGCAGGACTGTCAGCGTGAGGACATTTTCCCCTCTTTTCGCGATCTCGCCTATTTCAGCTTCCCAGGCATGGAGAACCGCACCTTATGACCAGTTCGAGTTTACCGTAGGTACAGTCCGGCCGGTGACCGGGAATTAGGCGGATACAGTTTATGGTTTATATGTTCCGGTGCGCTGCCCACAGGACTATACCGATGGAGACAGATACGTTCAGAGAATGCTTGGTGCCGTACTGGGGAATCTCCAAAGAGAAGTCGGAGGCGTCTACTGCGGCCTGGTCGACCCCGGAGACTTCATTCCCGAATATGAAGGCGTATCTGATGCCATCCTGGGGACGGAAATCCTCCAGGGATACTGAATTCACCGTCTGCTCCACGCTTACGACAGTGTATCCTTCATCCTTCAGCCTGCCTATGACCTGGACCGTGTCCTTTGAGTACTCCCATTCTACGCTGAATTCGGCACCCAGCGCCGATTTGTGTATCTCGGCGGACGGAGGTGTGGCGCATATTCCGCAGAGGTAGATCTTGTCCGCCTTGAATGAGTCGGCGGACCTGAACGCGGAACCGACATTGTGGGCGCTGCGGATGTTGTCGAGCACAAGCACGATTCCCGAGCCGGGGGTCTCCCTGTACTGCTGCGGGGTCAGCCTGCCGAGTTCTATGTTGAGGAGTTTCCTGTTTTTGGATTCCATGATGTAAATATTTCCGGAAAAAGTTGTCGGGACAAAGGTACTAAAAATAAAAAATTGACTACATTTGCCGGGTATGTTCACTGACCTGAACTTTGAAAATTTACATTAATTATATGAAACAGGATCTTCAGATTTTCAGTCTAATCAAAAAAGAGGAAGAAAGGCAGACCAACGGCATAGAGCTGATAGCTTCCGAGAACTATGTGAGCGAGCAGGTGCTTGCCGCACTCGGCTCTGTCTGTACCAATAAATATGCGGAAGGATATCCGGGAGCCCGGTATTATGGAGGATGTGAGGTCGTGGACGAAATTGAGCAGCTCGCCATAGACCGGCTGTGCCTCCTTTTCGAGGCCGAGTATGCCAATGTGCAGCCGCATTCAGGGGCCCAGGCCAACATGGCCGTGATGATGGCATGTCTCAAGCCGGGCGACACTTTTATGGGGCTCGACCTTGCACAGGGAGGGCACCTGACCCACGGATCTCCTGTGAACATGTCTGGAATCCTTTATAATGCCGTGTCCTACGGTCTGGACGAAATCACCGGTATGGTGGACTACGACCGTATGGAGGAGACAGCCCTGAAGTGCAGGCCTAAGCTTATCATTGGCGGTGCTTCCGCTTATTCAAGAGAATGGAACTGGGCCAGGATGCGGGAGATAGCTGACAAGGTCGGAGCGATTTTCATGGTGGACATGGCCCATACTGCGGGCCTTATTGCTGCCGGGCTGCTCAGCAACCCTGTCAGGTATGCCCATATAGTCACTTCTACTACCCACAAGACCCTTCGCGGTCCGCGCGGGGGCGTGATCCTTATGGGGAAGGATTTTGACAATCCGTGGGGGCTCACCACTCCGAAGGGCGCAGTGAAGAAGATGTCACAGGTCATAAACTCAAGTGTGTTCCCCGGAGAGCAGGGCGGACCTCTCGAGCATTGCATAGCGGCAAAGGCGGTCTCTTTCTATGAAGCGCTCCAGCCTGAGTTCAAGGAGTACCAGAAGCAGGTGGTGGCCAACGCAGCCGCCATGTCCGAGGCCTTTTCGGAACGCGGTTACAAGGTGGTTTCCGGCGGCACGGACAACCATTTGATGCTCATAGATCTGCGTACCAAGTTTCCGGAACTTACCGGTAAGGCCGCTGAAAGGGAGCTGGTGAAGGCGGACATCACTGTCAACAAGAACATGGTGCCGTTCGACTCCCGCTCGCCGTTCCTTACTTCCGGAATCAGGGTGGGAACTCCTGCAGTGACTTCGCGCGGGCTTATGGAGAAGGATATGGAGTTTATTGTGGACCTGATAGATACTGTGCTGACAAGTGCAGCCTCCCATCTTGATTTTGTCGCAGGTAAATCGGAGGAAGGCAGGCAGGAGCATGAGGCGGTGCTCGACTCCGTCCGCAGGAAAGTCCGCATGAAAATGGGCGGGATGCCGCTGAACAGGTGGTAATGCCGGCCTTTAAAGTGTTCTGTCAGGCTGCCCTGGCCGATGTCGCCAGGGCAGCCTGACTCTTGAAAGTTTGATTTACAGTTCGAACGGTGACGAGCCTTTTGCGGGCCGTCTTAAAAGGGAATCCGGTGCGAATCCGGAGCAATACCCGTTGCTGTGAGTCCTTGCCGTGAAGTCACGGAATCCATGCATCAGGCCACTGCCGCAAGGCGGGAAGGCGCGTGGACGGGATGAGCCAGAAGACCTGCCGTACGGCTTTTTGACAGGTGTCGCGGGATTACGGCTTCCGAAAGTTTTTCCTGCGTCCGTATGATAACATTTTTTCAATTTATTGTCATGGGACGTTTTCTTTTTATGGTTCCGGCACTTTCATTGTGCCTTTTTTCCTGTATGGACAGCCCTTCCTATGAAAAGGAGGAGGTGGGCATAGGGTCCGGGGGGCTGTTTGTCGTCAATGAAGGGGTGTACGGCAGCGGTACGGCCTCGTTGTCTTACTATGATCCTCATACCGGTGAAGTCCAGGACCATGTCTTTTCCAGGGCCAACGGAGTTCCTCTGGGCGATGTGGCCCAGTCCATGACGATATCCGGCGGCGCGGGCTGGATCGTAGTCAACAATTCCAGGGTAATATTTTCAGTGTCGCTTTCCGATATGGTGGAGAGAGGTCGCATAACGGGGCTTGTCTCTCCGAGGCACATCCTTTTCCTGTCTGACTCAAAGGCATATGTTACGGATCTTTACGATACCGGGATAGCTGTTGTAGATCCACGGACATACAGTGTGACCGGGGCTGTACGGACAGGCTCCCCGGCAGAGCAGATGATACTCCGGGACGGATACGTGTATGCCAACTGCTGGTCTTCCGGGACGGAGATACTGAAGATAGACTGCACCTCGGACAAGGTGGTGGACAGTCTGGAAGCCGGTATCCAGCCGTGCAGCATGGTCTTTGACAGTGACGGCAGCCTCTGGGTGCTTTCTGACGGAGGGGGATGGGAAGGTAACCCGGCAGGATATGTAAAGCCTTCCCTTCTGAAAATCGGCACGGAGGAGTTCGCAGTGGAACAGGAACTTGTATTTGACGGCTACATTGCGGTTTCTGACCTTGTGGCGAGCGATGACGGGAAGACATTGTACTGGCTCGGATCCGGAGTCTGGAAGATGGACATTTCCTCAAAGGAGCTTCCTGATGCCCCGTTTATCCCTTCGGAACCGGGGCAGACATTCTATGCGCTTACCGCAAATTCCGAGGACGGTGATATCTATGTCGCTGATGCGGTGGACTATTCGCAGGACGGCAAGGTCTACCGGTACTCCTCAGGGGGTGCCCTGAAGGATGTCTTTTCAGTGGGGATATGTCCCGGGGCCTTCTGCTGGTACCGGTAACCGGACGGGACGGCATGAGGGGGCTTTTATATTGCATGCGCTGTATTGCGGCGGCTGTCCTGGTGCTGCAGGAGGGTGCCGCGCTTTGCCGCACTTATTGTCTTCCGGGAACGGACTCGTCCTCTACGCAGATAGTCGCCGCATCCGTTTACGGATACAGGACTGCCGCATGGAAAGGCGTCAGGACTTCCCTGGACAGCCTCAGCCTGAAGGAGAACATATCCATGTCGCTTGCGGACGTGCTGGCCTATAATTCATCCCTTTTTGTCAAGCAGTCCGGGAGGGCGGCCTTTTCTACGGTCTCGTTCCGCGGCACCTCCCCGTCCCATACCCAGGTCCTGTGGAACGGGATGAAGATAAACTCACCGATGCCCGGCATGGCCGATTTCTCCCTGATTCCGTCATTCCTGACCGACAGGGCGGACCTCCTGCACGGCGGCTCTGCACTGCAGGAGGTTTCGGGAGGTCTCGGCGGGGCTGTCCTTCTCTATACCGGGACCGGGGCCGCCGACGGGTTCTCCACACAATTTGTCCAGGGTATCGGGTCGTTCCTGACTGTGGATGACTTCCTGAGGATGGACTACGGCTCCGGAGGCTTCTCTGTCTCACTCCGTGCAGTATTTTCTTATTCTCCTAACCGTTTCAGGTATGTGAACACGAAAAAGAACGAGAATGTCTATGATGATGACATGAATATCATATCCACATTCCATCCGGAAGAGTACAATGAGAACGGGAAATACCGGGACGGCCACCTGCTGCTGGATGCCTCTTACAGGACAGCCTCAGGGGACAGGCTGGGGCTTTCCGTGTGGTACACAGGATCATACCGCCAGCTGCCGAAGCTGATGGTGGATTATTCGGACGTCGGTGACTTTGTCAATGACCAGGACGAGAACACCTTGCGTGCTGTGGCTTCCTACAGCAGGTCGTCCGGCATGGCGGATATATCGGTATCAGCAGGATATGCGAACACTCTGTTCAGGTATGACCATGCATTCGATGCGGGTAACGGGCATTGGTCGCAGATGACCGGCGCTTCGGCAAGGACCGATACATTTTTCCTTCGGGGCGGGGCAGTCTGGCGCTTTTCCGGCAGGTGGGCCCTGCGCACGGATGTTTCTGCATACCTTTACAATGTGCATTCATCGGAGGCCGTCTCCAGGCAGGGGTATGATGCAGCCCGTCCCGATGCCGGGGTGTACGTCTCCCTGGACTGGAAACCTTCCGGCCGTCTGGGACTTTCCCTTTCCATGCGGGAAGAGCTGGCCGGCAGGGTGCTGTCCTTGCCGGTCCCTGCCTTTAATGCCGGCTTCCTGCTCTGGAGGGATGCCGGTCTCCATGTTAAAGCTTCCGTTTCGCGGAATTACCGCTATCCTACCCTGAACGACATGTATTTCCTTCCAGGGGGCAATCCGGAACTGAAGCCGGAATCGGGATTCTCGTATGACGCGGGATATTCTTTTTCAAAGACTTGGGATAATGTTTCCCTGTCGGGGGAAGGAACATGGTTCGACTCACGTATAAACGGGTGGATCCTCTGGCTTCCGTACGGGACCGGGAAGAACTACTATACCCCGGTCAACCTCCAGGCAGTCCACGCATACGGGGTGGAGCAGAAGGCCGGTTTTTCGCTGGATGCCGGCAGGGGGCTGTCAGTGGACATAGACGGCAACTATACCTGGTCGCCTTCGATAAATGTCTCCGGAACAGGCAGGAAGGGGGATACGTCGGCAGGAAAGCAGCTTGTATATGTCCCTGTGCATTCGGCTTCGCTTGTGGCTGCGCTGACCTTCCGCTCGTGGACGCTGCTCTACAAATGGTGCTGGTACAGCCGCAGATACGTCATGTCCAGCAATGAAAGCGGGCCTTCCGGTTCCGTTCCTCCGTATTTCATGAATGATGTGACTGTGTCGAAAGGACTGGAGTTCCGCAGGGCCGGCATTTCCCTGTCGTTGGCGGTGAGGAACCTATTTAATGAAAGCTATGAGACTGTCCTGTCCAGGCCTATGCCGGGAATCAATTTTGAATTTTTTTTAGGAATTACACCGAAATGGAAATAAGATACTTTGCATTGATGTGCATGGTGGCGGCCTTGTTTTCTGCTTCATGTTCCTCATCCGGAACTGGAGGGAGGGCATACGGTACTGTACTGTATGGGCCTGAATATGCCTCGGGCTTTGACATTGTCGGGGAAAAGGGCCGCAGCAGCAGTGTGATAAGGGTCTTTGCCCCCTGGCAGGGGGCGGATTCGACTGCTATGGAGCTGTTTATATCAAGGAACGGGGAAAGGCCTCCGGCCGGGTTTTCGGGCCAGGTGATAAAGGGCAATGCTTCCAGTCTGGCTGTGATGTCCTCGTCCTATATCGGATTCCTGTCGTGCCTGGGTGCATGCGGAAGCGTAGCTGCTGTCTCCGGCAAGCATTTTATCTCGTCCGCTGACATAAGAGCGCGGGCAGATATGATACTGGAGGCGGGCAGCGATTCCGATCCCGACTACGAGGGCCTGCTTGCCTCGGGGACCGATATTGTCCTTGTATACGGGGTGACATCGGCAAGCCCTATGGAGAAGAAGCTCAAGGCTCTCGGCATTCCGTATGTGTATATAGGGGAGTATCTTGAACCGGACCCCCTTGGACGGGCCGAATGGATAGTTGCCATAGCGGAAATCCTCGGATGCCGAGAAAAGGGAGAGGAAGTGTTCAGTAGCATATCGCACAGGTATGATTCGTTGAGGATGTCCGTGTCCCGCATTCTGGAAGGCGGGCGTCCTGCCGTGATGCTCAATGCCCCGTACGGCGACATGTGGTTCATGGCCCCTGCCGGAAGCGCCATAGCCGGAATCATAGAAGATGCAGGCGGCCGGTATGTCTACAGCGGAGACGGCACCAACAGGTCAGTGCCTGTGAGCCGGGAAACGGCTTTCATGCTTGCGTCACAGGCAGACATATGGCTGGATACCGGAAGCATAAGGTCACTGGATGATCTCTGCAAGGCATGCCCGGGATTTTCTTCGGTGCGATGCGTAAGGAACCGCATGGTCTATAACAATGATGCCAGGATGAGTCCCGGGGGTGGCAACGAGTTCTGGGAGACCTCTCCTGCAAGGCCGGACCTGGTCCTGGAGGACCTGATAAGGATTTTCCATGCCGATACCGTATCCGGGCCGCGCGGACCATTGTATTATTACAGGAGGCTGCAATGAAGATAACGGTGCTCTCGCTTCTGCTCGTGCTGCTTGTTTCGGCAGAACTCGCTGCGGGGTCCTCCGGGATATCTCTGAAGGACGCCATCCTTGCGCTTTCCGGAGGTGATGTCCCTCCTGATGTCAGGACGATTGTTACGGAAATCAGGGCGACAAGGGCAGTGTCTGCCCTTCTTGCCGGCCTGGCCGTATCGGTGTGCGGGCTTGTGATGCAGACGCTTTTCAGAAATCCCCTTGCTGGCCCGTATGTACTTGGTGTTGATTCGGGTGCCTCCCTTGGAGCCGCCCTGTTCATGCTTGGTGCTCCGGTCCTGTCTTCTGGTGCGGGGGCCTTCTTTGCTGATGCTGGCCTTGCAGGCTCTGCCTGGACCGGGGCCCTTCTTTCCATGCTGCTTGTTGCTTTTGCAAGCCGCAGGCTGAAGGATATTATGACAGTGCTCATCCTGGGCATGATGTTCGGGGCGGGAGTTGACGCCGTGGTCCAGATACTTCAGTTCCTCGGTGACAGGTCGTCGCTCAGGTCGTATGTCATGTGGACCATGGGGTCATTGGGGACAGTTTCATCAGGCCAGCTGCCGTTCCTGGCTGCGGCTGTGTGTGCAGGGCTGCTTCTGGCCGCCGTTTCGGCAAAGCCGCTGAACCTTCTCCTGCTCGGAGAGGAATATGCTGAAACTATGGGCCTGAACGCAAGGCGCACCAGGTATGTCATATATGCTTCTGCGGTGCTGCTTGCCGGTACCGTTACGGCGTTCTGCGGGCCTATAGGGTTCCTCGGCCTGGTGTCCCCCCATATGGCGAGGGCCATATCGGGCACTGCCGACCACAGGCGTCTGCTTCCGTATACGGCTGCCGTGGGAGGTATACTGATGCTGTCATGCGATTTGGCCTCGCGCCTGTGCTCCCTGCCGGTGAACGTAATGACTTCCCTTGCCGGGGTCCCGGCAGTAATCTGGATTGTCTTGAAAAACAGGAGATGACCTTGTTATGCTGAAAATAGAGAATCTTTCCGCTGGCTATGCCCGCCATGCCGTCCTTTCAGGAATGGACGCCGTGCTCCCGTCTTCATCGCTTGTTGCCGTGGTCGGTCGCAACGGTTCCGGCAAGAGCACACTGTTGCGTACTCTCGCCGGTCTGCTTCCGCCATTGGGAGGGTGTGTCCTTTATGATGGGACGGACATTACTTCCGTCACGGTGACGGAAAGGGCCAGGATGATATCGTTTGTCAGTACAGAGAGAGTGCGGGTCGGCGGACTGAGCTGCCATGATATGGTTGCCCTTGGCAGGGCACCGTATACCGACTGGAGGGGACGCCTTTCCCCGGCAGACGAGGAAGCTGTCCGTAAAGCTTTATCACTTGTCGGGATGGAACGGTATGCTGATCGGAAAATGGATAGGATGTCTGACGGGGAGTGCCAGATGGCCGTCATTGCAAGGGCGGTGGCGCAGGATACCCCGGCCATCATATTGGACGAGCCTACCGCCTTTCTTGACTACCCGAACCGCTGCAGGACGGCGTCAGTCCTGAAATCTCTCTCGTCAGAGGAGGGGAAGACTATTATCTGGTCTACGCATGATATCGACCTGGCCATGGGGTATTCCGACTGTTTCATGATTGTCAGGGACGGCGGGATATCTCTCGATTCACGCGACCTTGCCGGCGCCCTGTGTGCGGAAAAGCAGGAGAACGGACCTTCAGGCCCGCCCTCCCCATTGCTCAGTCGTCATATCCGATTACATTGAACTGCATGTCGAACTTGATTTCAAGTCCACCGGAAAGCTCTATCTCCCAGGTGTATGCGTTGCGTTCTATCTTTTTGATTTGCTGCCCCGGAAAATTGCTTTTAGCTACATAGTCGGCAATCTTCTGAGGGACTACAGAGACAGGTACAGCGTTGTATTTGCACTCTACGCTTGTCCATTCCCCCTGGGAATTGAAGTCGACTTCTGTCCGGTCGGTGTATGTCACCTCATATTCGGACCCTGTCATTTTGGGATCCTCCACCACGAAAGCCACATTCAGTCCTTTGAAATGCTCTGCGAGGAACTGCTGGGCGTTGGCCGGAAGCTTGTCTACTGTTGTCGGCCTTTCCTGGTTTCCTGCCGAGGCTGATACTGCACTTGCGAAAATCACTGCAGCTGCAATAAAAAACTTTTTCATGTCTAAACTGGTTTAAATGTTATACTTCGATAATTCCTGATGCAAAATTCATATGTGATTCTGAATCGAAACTGAAAAAACGGATTTTTTCCGGAAATTCCCTGTCCGCTCTTGGTGCGGTCCAAAGTTTCCAGTTTTGCATGGATAGGGAAGATGGTGAATAAGTGCTTAGAAATTTGGAAAATAGGGGGGGGGATTGCTATCTTTACAGAAAAATAGAATGTGTGTGTAGAGTCAAAGGGGTTCCCGGTTTTTCCGGGGCCCATTTTGAATTTTTTCCCTTATGTCCTGCATGTCGACCTGGTAAGGCATGCGGGATTGCTCTGCCGATGTTTCTGCGTATATTTGCAATATGATAGAGAAGATACTTTTGCCTTATGTGTCAAGGCGTTTTGCCGGTGAGCCCCGTTACCGTGAGGGGCATGTGAGAATAGTGAATCCGCTGCCGGGTGTCCCTGTCCTGGGGCTGCATATCCCGGATATGAAGAAGATAGC